>JAFZMD010000014.1 GCA_017553445.1 Methanobrevibacter sp.
ATGTTGCAGAAATAGTTATTAATGAAGAATTAGTTGTATTAGCAACACCAGCAGATGCAACCGGATACTTATTAGTTGATGTTTTAGGTGTCGGTTACTATACTACTGTTAAAAACGGTGAAGGAATATTCTATTTACCAAAATTAGCTCCAGGAAACTACACTATTGGTGCTATTTACACAGGTGACAAGAAATATTCCGCTTTCGGTTTGACTGATAACATCACTATTGAAGAAACCATTATTAGTAAAGATTTAATTAAAATCGAAAAATCCCCAGACAGATTCGAGGCTACCTTTACTGACATTAACGGTACTCCTTTAGCTGACACCAATGTCACAGTTGAAATTAATAAAGTTACATCTACCCGTACTACTGATGCTAACGGTACCCTTTCAATGGCAATTAATTTAGGTGAAGGTATTTACCCTGTAACATTAGTCAACCCAGTTACTGGTGAAGAAAAAATGAACTTAATTACTGTTTTACCAAGAATCATATCCAATGATTTAGTCAAATACTACAGAAATGATTCACAATTCATCGTTGAAGTATTAGGTGATGACGGCCTTCCTGCTAAAGCTGGTGAAAATGTATCATTCAACATCAATGGTGTATTCTATACCAAACAAACTGACGAGTTAGGTGTAGCTCAAATGAATATTAATTTACCTGCAGGAAACTATACCGTTACAACCGAATACAAAGGTTGTAAAGCTGCTAACAACATCGAAGTTTTACCTATTATAACCGCTGAAGATTTAACCAAAAAATACGGTGAAGCTACTCCATTTGAAGCAACTTTAGTCGACGGCCAAGGTAAACCATTAGCTGGCGTTACAATGGACTTCAACATTAACGGTGTAATGTACCACAAACAAACTGACGAAAACGGTGTTGCAAAATTAAACATTAACTTAATAGCAGGCGAATACATTATAACTTCATCCTATAATGGATTTAACACTGCTAACAAAGTTACCATAACTGCTTAGATGAGAAGTTTTACTTCTCATACTTTTTTATTTTTTTGAATTAAAACACTATTCATATCATTTAATAAAAAATTAATACAATAATTCTTTTTAACATTAATTTAAGTAATTTTAATTAATTATAATATTTTTAAATATTAAATTGATTATTTTTCTATTAAGTATTTTTACAGTAATTATTATTAAAATAGAATATTTTTAATAATATGAACTATAATACATATCAATAGTTATAATTTTATTCAAATAACTAGGAGGACTTAAACTTTATGAACTTTAAAAAAATATTATTAGTATTTTTAAGCATTTCTATAATCTTATTATTTTCCTCAACAGTAATGGCAGAAGAAAATCTTACTGATTCAGGAAATACCATTATTGTCGATGGTTCTTCAGTTAATCAGATGAATGAACCGACAATCCAAACCGCAATAGATAATGCAAGTGCTGGAGACACCATTGAAATCACCGGTACTAATTACGAACACTGCCACTTCATAGTGGACAAGCAACTGACAATAGTAAGTAACGTTGGAACAAAAATGAGTACCTGTCCATCAAATATCAAAGGTTCAGAGGGTATCGGAATATTTTATTTCAACGAAAATGCATCAGGATCTGTATTGTCCGGATTTACCTTTTCAAATGATGCTGCAAAAAGAGGAAGTGTAGACCCATATGCAATATACATTAACGGTGCGAATAACATTGAGATAACAAACTGTAAAATCACAGAAGTTACTGACGGTCCCGGCATTTACATAGTCAACGGATCAGACATCGACATTAATCATGACACTGTTAAAAAATCTAACAAAGGAATCTATATCACAGACAGTAATGACGTTAACATAACCCAATCCGTTATTAACCAAAATAATGAAGCGGGAATTTATATTGGAGGAAACGTTTCAAATACCTCAATTTTTAATAATACGATTTATTTAAACAATTGGAAAGGAATATACTATGGATCCTGTGTAAACAGCAATGTTACAGGCAACAATATCTCAAACAATAGGGACAATAAAGTTCAGTCAAGAGCTACACAGGGAACCGGAATATATGTTAATTCATCAATTGAATATCTGAAAATCAGAGGAAACAACATTAAAGAAAATGGTAATTACGGAATATTTAACAGTTATCTAACTAGGCCAAGCATTGATAAAGTAAAAAGCTATGATGATATTGAAAAAATAGAAGAGATAGATGAAAATATCTTTTTACATCATTTAACAAGATGCATTTTCACACAGCAAACAAAAGATGGCGGAACCTACACCATATATGTAAAAAGTAATTTTTATGCCCAGGAAACATTCTGTCCAACCATGTTCTATGAACCTGGAGTGTATAGAACAACTAATGAAAGGGACTTGGTTTTCAGCGAAATAAAAGAACTGGAACCTGGAATATATAATGTTTCATTTGTCAAAAAAGACACTGGAGAAATCGCAACATACCTGAATGTCACAAATGTTACATTTTTCCTAAATAAAGCTTCAACAAAAGCAGGAATTGAACCAAATGACCAGGCAAAAATTATCACTGTGGTCAATGGAACTGCAACGGTTAATTTCACCGATTCAAAATACAAATCAAAAGGAAATACAATAACTGCAGTAAGTGTTGGATATGGAGGCATAGATGTAAAAGTAACAGTTGACAGATTATCAGCAATTTATGAAGTTCCAGACAGCAACATACCTAACGGAACAGTAGTTCTTGAAACGGAACTTGTTGGATACAATTTAACCAAATATTTCAGTGATTCGACACCATATACAGTCACTTTAAAAGACAGCGATGAAAATTATTTAAGCAATCAGAATATTACCATAAACTTAAATGGAAGGCCTTATACAAGAACAACTGATGAAAACGGTACTGCAAAAATGAATATTAACCTTAATGCAGGCGAATATAACATAATCGCTTTATTTAATGGAACCGATGACTATCCTGCATCAAATACAACAAACGTAGTTACAATCCTATCAACAGTTGAAGGCTCAGACATTACCAAAATGTTTAAAAACGGGACAAGATACAGTGCAACATTCGTTGATTCTTTAGGCAATCTAATCAAAAATCAAACTGTGACCTTTAACATTAACGGAGTATTCTATAACAGAACTACCGATGAAAACGGAGTTGCCGGATTAAATATCAATCTGGTTCAAGGAACATACATCATTACTGCACACAACCCTCTAACAAAAGAGAAAAAATCAAATAACGTAACCGTTTTACCATTAATAGCTGAAAATAAGGATATTGTAAAATATTATCGCAACGGTACGCAATAC
>JAFZMD010000015.1 GCA_017553445.1 Methanobrevibacter sp.
AACATGATATCTCCAATAGCTTGAACTTTATCGAAATCGACAGTCAATAAATCATTTTTGAAAGCCCTTGCACCTATATTTTCTTCAGGAACACCTTGAAAAGCACCTTTAATATTATCAAGTAAACCAATTTGTTTTCTTTCAGGCTCAACTGCTCTTACCTGTAATTTTGAGATTGTTCCTAACCTTATGTTTAAAACAATGTCTTCCACTTGACCAACATAATGTCCAGTATTTGTATATATACTTAAGCTACGTAACTTTGAAACTTCTACCATTATAACACCACGATTAGTTTAATAAATATTAACTAAATTAAATATGTATAACTTTATATTAATTGTTTATATAAATAGTTTTTGATTAAAAACCTAATTTTAATTAGAAAAAATAGCTGAAATGAAAAAATTTAGCCAATAAGTAATAAAATACATTAATTGAAACTTGAAAAATTAATAACAAAAATTATAAAACTTCGAGTTCAATATTATAATTGATTATCATTTTTAAGGAGATTAAACATTGTGGGATACAAGTAAAGATTATAGAATTTTAGTCGCAAATAAAGCAAGAGAAAATTACCTTAATTTAATTCCAACAGCCTCATTTAGGGGAAATTGGAATAAAAAGCTTGCTGTTGAAACTGGAAAACAGATGAACAGTGATTTCCAATCATTAATTTACTCCTATCTTGAAGGAGACGACCTTGTTAACTCACCGGATGTTGCAAGCTTAACTGAGAAAACCGAAAAGATTGTAGAATGTCTGGGCGGCGAAGGCTGGAACAAGACCTTTTTGAATGCAGCACCTAAAGAAGAGCGTGAAAAAACAGCCGAAAACATAGCAAAGGTCAGATTTTTCATTGATACGTTATTAGGTCTCAAGGACCGTTTGGCTTTAGGACCGATCAGCGATCCGATTATCGGAATTGACATAAGGGTCGGGGAAATAATGAGCGTTACAAAGCATCCTAAAGCAGATTCACTAATGATATGTAATGTCAATTTAGGCAAACGTGCAATTACTGTCGTTACAAATGATTTGAATGTAAAAGAAGGAAATCGCGTAGGTGTTTCCCTGTTGCCTCCACAGACATTCATGGACACAGTCAGTGAAGGAATGTTTCTGGGAATGAACGGAGGTATTCTAAAAGAGGTTGACGGCGAACTCGGAGAAATGCCTAAAGGAATCCCAATGGAATCATTGAACGAAACACGCAATCTGGTAGAAGCTTATCTCGACTGATTTGAAAAATTTGTAGGTGATGTAAATTAAATAGTTTTTTTCGAGCATGACCTGCAATATCCAAATTAGGTGAAAAAATGGCAAGAAAACGTTCGTTATATAGAAATGATAATAATGAGCCCCCTTCATTATACAGAAAGGAGACTAACCAAAGAACCCCATCATATGGCAGAAACAGTCAAAAGAGAAATTTTGGAGGGATATTTTCAGGAATTTTTACCTGGATAGGACGCAACCGTAAAATTACCAGAAATATTATTCTAATTCTTATTTTGTTACTGGCCGTGTTTTTAGTTGTAAGCCATATTCCTAACAGTAATGATAATACCGGCGAAAATTCTCCAACGACCACCCAACTTGGAAATAATTCATTGGGAAGCGTCTCTAAAGAAGGACCATATGGAAATGCAAACTCCAATGTTTCAATAGCTTATATTTTAGGAGTTCATCCCAGAGAAAATGGAGCTCACCGTTTAATGGAAAAAGCATTTAAGGAAAATGCAGATTCCTTAAACTGCAGTTATTACATATATAAAATTAATGTAACTCAAAACCCTACAGATTATGAGGAATCCAGACTTAACGGTCAGCAATTAGGTAAGGAATTTGTAGTTCCGGACATCATAAATAATAATTTCACTGCAGCTGTTGACGCCCATTACAGCAATGGCAATTGGGGAGTTGAAAGATTTGTCTTCACTCCAAACGAGAACAATACTCTATCCAGCCAGCTTGGACATGCCATTGCAAATAATTTCCCATGGATGACCTACTTTACACCAACAAACCCAACAAGTCCACAGTATGTAACAGGACTATTGAATGACGGTGGCGTAGGAGCAATAATCTATGAAGCATACACAGAAGACGACAATAACGTTACATTAGACCATGACAGAGAAATGGTTAAATTTATCGATAAGTGGGCTTCCAAGTTATAAGCCAAAAAAAGAATTTTACAGTGGAAGGGAAATCTTTTACCTCCCACCACCTATTTTTTTAAAAATCATCTTAAGTTTAAACCGATTAGTTTCGTTTTAGTCATTTCCTCAACAGCATATTTGATTCCTTCCTTTCCGCATCCGCTATTTTTAAATCCGCCGAAGGGCATGTTGTCTGTTCTGAATGTTGACTGTTTGTTTATAAATACCGTTCCCGCTTCAATTTCGTTAGCACATCTTAAAGCATTTCTGTAATTTTCAGTAAATACACCTGCTTGAAGGCCGTATTCTGTTGCATTGGCCATTTCAATCGCTTCATCAACACTTTTTACTTTAATTAATGGTGCGACAGGACCGAATGTTTCATTTACTACCAAATCCATATCCGGCGTGACCTTATCGATGACTGTGGCTTCATAAAATGCACCATGTCTTTTTCCGCCGATTAATATTTCAGCACCGTCCTTTACGGCATTGTTTACCGTTTCCTCAACATGGATGGCTGCCTTTTCGCTGATTAGTGTACCAAGCTGAGTTGTCTTATCCATCGGATTTCCCATTCTGATTTTAGATGTTGCTTCAACCAGTTTGGCTTTAAATTCTTCATAAATTCCTTCCTGAACAATGATTCTTTTAACGCCCATACAAACCTGGCCTGCATTCAGATATGCGCCATTGATAACTCCTTTTACTGCAGCATCAAGGTTTGCATCATCCAAAACGACCAACGGATCATTTCCCCCAAGTTCCAGTGTTACCTTTTTCATTCCTGCCCTCTGGGATATCATAAGGCCTGTCAAGACGCTTCCGGTAAAGGATATCTTATCAATATTTGGGGATGCAACCAGAGCGTCGCCAACTTCTGAACCATAACCTGTGATTACATTGATAACTCCTTTGGGAAACTCCTCATTTACAAGGTCTGCAAATTTCATGACAGTCAGCGGTGCGTCTGTCGGTGGCTTGATGATAACCGTGTTTTTCGCTGCGATTGCAGGCGCTATCTTATGGATTGTTAAGTTTAGAGGATAATTGAATGGAGTTATTGCGGCCACCACTCCCAACGGGAGTTTCTGTGTAAATGCGAAAAATCCCTTTCCGTTCAACCCCGCATCCAATGGAACTGATTCGCCGTAAATTCTTTTTGCCTCTTCTGCTGCAAGCTTTAACGTTTCAACTGACCTGTCAAGTTCCACGTAAGCTTCATTTATCGGTTTTCCGACTTCCCTTGTCAGCAACTCTGCAAACTCATCGCGGTGTGCTTTTAGTTTTTCACAGACATTGAATAATTTATTTGATATCTTAAAGGCAGACATCTCCTGCAGGTCTTTTTTAGCATTGTTTGCAGCTTCAATGGCCTTGTCAACATTATTCAAATGTGAAATTGGAACCTTATCTATCACTTCACCATTATATGGATTTACAACATCTTCATAATCCATGTCACCCACATATTCACCGTCAATCAACATGTCCATTTAATCACCTTGTTAAATTATTTATACCTTAAAATTAAAATACTTCATCATGCAAACGAACAGGTTTGAAACATTCATCGATGCAATCATAGCAATCATTATAACTGTGCTTATTTTAAAAATTGCCCAGCCGGCAGAACCGACACTGTCTGCAATTTGGGACTTGAAAGTTTTTTATGTAGCCTATCTGATAAGCTTTCTAACATTATTCAACATTTGGTACAGCAACCACAACCTGTTCAAAAAAATCGATACAATTGACAATAATGTGGTCTGGATTTATGGAGTCATGACTTTCATCATATCCCTGGTGCCCTACTTTACAACATGGGTTGCATTAAATATTGATTCAGTTCCCGCCGAGACAATGTTC
>JAFZMD010000002.1 GCA_017553445.1 Methanobrevibacter sp.
ACTCAATTATAAAATCCGGCTTGAATGTCGTAGGATCTATCAGCCGCAATTCCTTTGTCCAAATCTTTTTAGTCCGAGATTTCTTATCCGTAATCTCTAAAAGCACTTCAACATCTTCCTCAGCAATATTTTTAAAAATCTAATCTTCTTGAAATTTAGCCATAATACCATTCACCACCTAAAAAATTAATTGGTATGAAAACTTTGTATTACAGCTCTAAATAGATTAATAATTAATTTAAACCATATAAACTTATATTAAATGAATTTATGAAGATAATATTCATTTATTATAACAAAATTATTGTTTAAAAGCAATTTTACTTCCTAAAATCAATTTTTTAATTTGAGCATATTTGTGCATCACATTAATTAAACTGATTTACTTTCTTTCGATTAATAAATGAATAACTATTTTTATATTAAAGAACATAGTTAATATATTAAACAATATATTAGGAGATTGTATGTTAATTAAAGTTAATGGCAAAGAGGTTGATGTGGCTGAGGGTTCTACAATTCAGGATGTTATTGAGAAAACCAATGCCCCATATACTCCTGGTAGTATTATTTGTCTGATTAAAGGTAAAAAGGAACTGGAAAAGAATATTACTAAGTATAAAATTAAAACAACCCAAGGTTCCATCATTATTGAGTTAGTTGATAATGAAGAGGCAAAACCAATTGTTGATGTCTGGAAAAATCAATATGAGGAATTTGCGGATTTGTCCATTAGGTGGTCCACTTCTACAGAAGTTGCTATCGGACCTATTGTAACGGATCTGGAGCCTACTCATGATGAATATAAATATTATGAAGGGGATGTTGTTTTAAGTTTATCCAGTTTTAGTAATGAGTCAACTCACTTAATTCTTTTAAAGGAAAATGCTACTAATGTGTACGGTGTACCTCCGTATAATAAAGGTATTTTTGCACGCATTATCGGTGGCAGAAAGACTTTAAATGGATTAACTGATGATGATGTGGTAACTGCTATCGAACCGATTATTGAGCGAAGTACAACAACTGATAGCGCATCTGCCGATTTAAGCACTGTTTTGGAAGAAGGTAATGAATTATACACATACATTTCTTTTGAAATTGATGAGGCATCACCGATTTGTGTTGAACATTTGTTTTCAATAATTAAGGACAATAGGATTAAAGTCAATTTCGATTCAAATTCTTTTGTAGGATTTTATGAATTGGAAGGCATAGATAAGCCTAAAGAAGATACTACTCAAAGGGTTAGAGGAACTATTACTATTAGAAATGCAGGTAATGGTGTAGGTAGAATGTATGTTTATCGTGAAAACCGAGTTTTAACGCCAAATCATACTACTGTAGGCAGAATCACTGCAGGAATGGAAATTATTGACATTGCAAAAAAAGATGATTTCATAACAGTTAAATCCGAACAGCAAAGGTTATTATTGCTCTCCAAATCTCAAGGCGAAGCAAGTAAAATCTTGGCTGAAGCCGGTGTGGAGCATATCCGTGAGGGGGTAACTGATGATGAGGGATTAATTGTTGAGCAATCTCCTAGACATACAATTGACATTTTAAAAGAGGGAAAAGTTGTAACAAAAGCCATTAGTCCTAATGAGTTGTGTGATATTAAGTTTGTTGATAATGCACCAAGATCAGTCAAATACTTTAAACTGATTTCTGGTCTTTTGGAAAATCCTGTCGGTAAGATTAAAGTTCACTTTGCAGTGCCTGGAATGCACATCACTATTTTTGAAGGAGATAAAAAGTTAGCTAAAGGTCTTGTTCCGGAAAACAATCCTGTTGATGTTGTAAATGAATGTGAAATTGGTATCACGAACATGTCTGCAAAGTCAGCAGGTTTGATAGGTATTAGATTTGAACCTAATCGTGAATTTGGACCTACTGCGGAATCATTTAATGCAACAAACATTGTTGGTAAAATGGTTTCAAATACTGAAGGTTTGGAAGAGTTAAAAGAAGGAGTTGAAGTTTATGTCAGAGAATCTATGTCCTAAAGTCAACATGGGTAATGAAGATTGGGATCCGGATGTAATTACTCGTATGATTATTCTTGGACCGGGAGCTCGTGTAAGTGAAAGTGAAATTGTAGGTGAATTCCACATGCTTGGTCTTCCTTTAACAATTAAAAACACTTGTTATGGATCTATGATTAGTGGGAAAAAGGATGATGTTTTAAAGGCAATTGAAGAAATTAGAAAACTTGATCCTCCACATATATTCACAAAAGAAAGGGGTTTTGCTCCAGGTGATCCTAGAAGGTGCAGGGGTCATAGATTCGGACCTAGGGAAGGATTCCATCAGATGGAAAAGGAATATACAATACTCGGTTATGTTGCTGAAGCTTTGGAAAATCCAAAGGAAGTAACTGTGGAAGAGAAAAAACCGGTTAAAGTTGATGATTTTAAAGAAATTATGAATGATTATATAGAAAAAAATAATTTATAGGTGAAAATATGGTGAAAGTAGCTATTTATCCTCCAAATTCATTAATCTTGGCAGATTTAATTGAAAGGAAAGGTCATACTCCTTTAGTTCTTCAAAAACAGATTAGACAAAAAATTAAAGATCCGGAGATTGATTCTCCTCCGATGAACATAACTGAAGAGGATCCGATTAAAGGGCTTAAATATGCAGCAATTGAGGTTCCGTCTGGTGTTCGAGGTAGGATGTCCATTATCGGGCCATTGATTGATGATGCGGAAGCGGCAATTATTGTTGATGGAGCACCATTTGGATTTGGTTGTATCGGATGTGCAAGAACTAATGAATTGTCAATATTCTTACTTAGAAATCGTGATATTCCTGTTTTAGAATTGAATTATCCAACAAATCAGGATGAAACATATGTGATGGTCAATGAGATTAACGAGTTCATTGATTCACTCGAAGAAACAGGGGAGGAATAAATATGGTTAAAATTGCTTTAGTTTCATGTGGAACTGAATATAGTGGAATTCAAAAGGAAATTGAAAAGGCAGCCAATAAATTTGGTGCAGAAATTATTCTTCCAGAAATTGATTTGGATTACATTGATGAAGCTTATGAGAAATTCGGGTTTTCTGCTCAAAGTTCAAGTTTAAAATTAATGATTGCAAGAGCCATGGCTATTGTTGAAGGCAAATCAAAGCCTGATGCAGTATTTATTGCTACCTGCTTTAGATGCGCTGAAGCGGCACTTGTAAGAAATGAAGTAAGACGTTTTATCCAGAATAACACTCGTATTCCAGTAGTTACTTATTCATTTACTGAAAGGACAAAAGCTGATGAATTGTTTATCCGTATGGAAGCATTGGCTACTACTGTAACTCGTAGAAGTATTCTTGCCCGTGAAAAACAGGAAGGACTTACTCTTGGTTTAGACTCAGGTTCAACTACTACGAAAGCCGTTTTAATGGAAAACAACCAGGTTATTGGAACCGGTTGGACTTCAACTAAAGATATCATAGAATCTGCACAAACCGCAGCGGCTGAAGCATTTTCCCAAACAGATTATGGTTGGGATGATGTTGACGGTATAGGAACTACCGGTTACGGTAGATTCACCATGGGTCAGGAATTTAAAGCAGAACTCATTCAGGAAGAATTGTCTGTAAATGCAAAAGGTGCAGTATACTTGGCGGACTGTCAAAAAGGAGAAGCTACTGTATTGGATATCGGTGGTATGGATAACAAGGTAATTACAGTTAATAACGGTATTCCGGATAACTTTACCATGGGGGGTATCTGTGCAGGTGCATCCGGAAGATTTTTAGACATGACTTCACGAAGACTGGATGTTGACATCACTGAACTTGGTCCATTGGCTGTTCAGGGAGATTGGAGAAAGGCAATGCTAAACTCTTACTGTATTGTATTCGGTATTCAAGACCTTGTTACCACTCTTGCAGCAGGTGGTTCTAAGGCAGATGTTGCAGCAGCTGCATGTCACTCTGTATCTGAGCAGGTTTATGAACAACAACTTCAGGAAATTGATATCCGTGAGCCATTGATACAGGTAGGAGGAACAAGTTTAATTTCAGGTCTTGTAGAGGCTGTAAGTGAAACTTTAGGTGGAATTGAAGTTATTGTTCCTGAATATTCCCAGCACATTGGTGCTGTGGGAGCAGCTCTTCTTGTATCTGGAATGGGCTATAGGCAAGATGACAAATAAAAAGAGGGATTTTATGTTAGTTGAATGCTATGATAAGAAAGGTGCGGAGGTTTATGAAATCATCATAAAACAAATCTTTCAGGATTTGGTTTTAGGTTCATCCGTTGATGATTTAAAAGCTTTTGTTAATCCTGACGATCCCGTATTTATATTGGCTATTAAAATGAGAAAAACTTCTACGGTTGTTGAATTTAACGATGTTGCTTCATTTACTTATGAAAAAGCGAAAGATGTAACTACAATCCTTATTGATGATGAAAATTACCTTCCTAATATTTTAAATAAATTATGGAGAATGTTTTCAAGAGATGAAATCTACCAACCAAACAGGTACCAGCTAGAAATTTCAGGCAATCAATTAAACTTGGAAACTTTAATCATTGATGACCCGCATTCCAATCTTCAAAGAAGAATTTACGATGCAATATTCAGAATTTTGCCTGAAGGATTTAAAATTATTAAGGATATGTCTACTAAAGATATTGTGGCAGTTGTAGCTACTGATGAGCTGATTATGGATGCATGGATTGAAAAAGCAAATGAATATATTGCCGAATTAGAAAGTGGAATGTAGAAAAGTTTATATAACATATGTTATAAAATAACTATAACTAATTAGGAGAGGGGTTATTATGAATGAACACAAAGGTTCAAGATTTGCACATATAACTAAAGCACACCCTTGCTTTAATGAAAAAATGCATGATAAAGTTGGAAGAGCTCATGTACCAGTTGCACCAAAGTGTAATATCTTCTGTAACTTCTGTACAAGAGATATTAACAATGAAGAAGACAGGCCTGGTGTAACAAGCTGTATAATGAAGCCTGAAGATGCTATTGCACACATTGATGAGGTAACCGCAGACAGTCCGATTTCAGTTGTAGGGGTGGCAGGTCCTGGAGATTCACTGGCTAATGAAGAAACATTTGAGTTCTTTGAAAAAATGGCTGAAAAACATCCTGATTTAATCAAATGTATGAGTACAAATGGACTTTTACTTCCAAAATATGCTGATAGACTTGCAGAACTTGGCGTTAACTCTGTTACTGTTACAATCAATGCAATTGATCCAGATATTGCAGTGGATATTTATTCATTCATAAAATATGAAGGAAAAGTATATAAAGATTATGAGGCTGTTGAAATCCTAATCAAAAATCAGTTGGATGGTGTTGAAAAGGCAGCAGCTAATGGAATGGTTGTTAAAGTAAATTCAGTTTTAATTCCTGGATTAAATGACGAACACATAATAGAAATTGCAAAGGAAGTTAAAAAAAGAGGAGCTTCCATAATGAACATTTTGCCATTAATACCATTGGCTAAAATGAAGAATTATTCACGTCCGGACTGTTCAATGATGGAAAGTGTTCGTGAGCAAGTAGAAGAGATAATACCTGTATTCAGAGCATGCACTCAATGCAGAGCAGACGCTTATGGAATACCTGGTAAGAAAAGCGAAGATCATCATTTAGGAATGACTCCACAAAGTCATTACTAAATCTATTTTTTTATTTTAAGTTTTTTTTTTAATTTTCCTATTAATTTTTCATGAAAAATGTTTTCATATTAAGAATTTGTTTTGAATATTCAATGAATGAATGTGTAGTTTATGAGGATATTTAATTCATGGTTGTGTCATAGCTGCTTTGATGACTATTTCAAATTTAGATAAACACTCAGATAATGCTGCTATTTTAATATATTGGATTATGCACAATTAAAAAGTGTGGATGCATTAGAAAAGCAATATTTTTTCTCAAATTCTCTTTTTTTGCAATTTATTCATGATTTAGGGGAGTTGTGGTATTTTTCATATCATAAAGTTCATCAACATTATATTCAATTAACTCTGATATGTCATAATGACTTGATATTCCTATTTTATAGTCTTTGATATCAAACAGATTAAATTTTAAATTATTATCGTCATCTTTAAGTCTAATTTCGTCTTTGATTATTATTTCAAAGCTATCTAATTTTAAATTCATTCCAAGGCCAGTGTATTTCATGTAGCTTTCTTTTAAAACCCAGTATTTGAAAAATTCTTCGCTAGGATTATCTGATTTCATGATGGAGGCATACTCTTCGTTGTAGAAATAATGTTTGGCTATGTTTAAATCAATTTTAGGGTCAATATATTCAACATCAACTCCAACTTCCATATCGGATATTGCACATAAAACAATTTTGCCAGAATGGCTTAAATTGAAATGAATATTTTCATGATTGGATAAATATGCCTTTCCATATTTTTCAGTTTTAAAAACAGGATGGCTTATATTTTCTTCATTCAGTAATTTTTTTAAAAGAAGATATGCTCCGCAACTTAACTTTTTGTCCTTGTTGAATCTATAAAAATCGATTTTTTCCTGGCGGTTTTTAGAAACCAGCTTGTATGCTCTTTTCAAATCCAAGTTTTTTATGTTACAGTAAGCTAATCTAATCATTTTATCTTCAAGTACAATAATGTCATGTCATCATATTGTTCCGCATCTCGGGTAAAATCATGGATGTCTTTTAACAGCGGGTTAATTGGATCTGTATCACTTTCAAATCCATTAAAGAAATTTAAAAGTCTGTATTCACCATACATCTTGTCATCTTCATTGTTCGCGTCAGTTATTCCGTCTGTATATAATATTAATTCATTTGTTAAATTAATCTCTTCTAACACATAGTCAAAGTCTTCCATAATGCCTAATACAATCCCTGAGTCAATATTCATATATTTAAATTCACCATTTTCTTTAATTAAAGGAAGATTATGTCCGGCATTTGAAAATGTTAATTTTTTAGTCGTTCTGTTATAAATGCCCAGCCATAATGTTAGAAACATGGATTCGGGATTGTTTTCACATAACTCATTATTAAGTTGATATAAAACTTTTGATGGATTGCGGTCATGTTTTAATGTCTGTTTGATTGTATTTTGGGTAATCATTGCAACTAATGCGGCAGGAACTCCTTTTCCTGATGCATCCCCAATTGCAATAGCTAAATTGTTCTCATCTATCATGTAATAATCAAAAAAGTCTCCTCCAACTTCTTTTGCAGGATGGGAATAACCGTTAACAATAAAATAATCGTTTTCAATAGCTTTAGTCGGTAGATTTGAAGCCTGAATTGTTCTTGCAATATCAAGTTCCGCTTCAATACGCTCTTTTTCACTTTCAATTTTATGGATATTATCAATGTAGCTGTTGTTGTAGTTAATTAAATCAGTATATGAACGGGCCAGGGTACCAATTTCAGTATCTTCATTAATATGTCCTGAATAGATCTTTAACAATCTTTCAGAGTCTATTTTTTCATTTTCATGAATGGAATTCTTAATTTTTGAAAATGATACAATAGGTTCAATAACTTTAATTTCAATATATCTTAACACGGTTAATGATGGAATAAAGAAAATAATTAACAAAATATCTATTATTAATAGCATTGAGATTAGAATTATATTTTTAGTCAATGGAAGGATGTTCTGAATCCTTTCAATTAATGCGGAATCATAAGATAGGGTGATGCCAATAATTATAATGAATAATGTTGTTAAAAGGAAGATGTTCATTATTTCTTCTGGAGTAGATTTGTTATTGTTTACCGTTATATCTGAAGTAATCGGTTTTGTCAAATAAGCAAATAAAATCAACGAAACAGTTATCAACTCAATAATGACGATGTAGTTATTTAAAACGAAACAACAATCAATTATCAGTGTCAATATCAGAGATAAGATTAGTAAAATTATTAAAATTTTGTATAATTTTTCATTGACTTCTTTTTTGGATGTTTTTGGAATGTATGTAAGATTATATTTATTGGATAGCCATATTCCAATTATTCCCATTATAAATGATGCGTTAATCATGTTTAGGAAGTATAGGATTTCAATTAAATCGATTATAGGAATTGTTTGGGGATATATTAAATAAGCCAATTTTCCATGCAATATTGCATATAGGCTTCCACAAAGAAGAAGTATTCCTAAAAATATAATTATGTTTGGAGTGTTGTTTAATTTTGGTTGTGTAACTTCAATTCGTTTTTTATAGCTGACATACCACAATTTGTATGCAAGGTAAGATACTCCGAAAGTAACTATGCCTGATAGTATGGAACTAAGTACACCAGAACCCTTTATGCAGTCACATAATATGTTTCCTGCCACGGCACCGACTGCACCATATGGTCCGAAAATTAATCCTGAAGTTATTAATAATCCAATTTGCGGACTAAATGATTCGCTAACGTTCTGTCCATTAATATAAAAGATTCCTAAATTAATTATTAACATCAGAATAAAAGGAATTCCAATTTGCTTTAACTTGTCATTCATTATTCCACTTTTTTAGTAATTTTCAGATGATTTTCACCATTCAGATAATCATATGATATGTCATCAGCCATTTGTTTAGTTAAAAATATGCCCAATCCTCCGATTTGTGCTTCATCAATACTGTCCGGAAGTTTTGGATTTTCTTTTAAGAGAGGATTAAATTCAAGTCCATCATCGATAAACTCAAGTGTTAATATGGGTGTGTTAAATTCAACATTAACGGTTATAAAATCTGTTTTTGAATAATTTATGATATTGGAGAATATCTCCTCAACAATTAAATTGACCTGAAGATTTTCTTCGGGAAGTTCATTTAAAATGAACTCATTTAATACATATAATTCATTCAATTCAGGTTTTAAGGTTACTGTGTTCATTCTATCTTCAGGATTTTATTAAAACCGGACATTCTGAATATTTCATTAACACTATCATCAACATTTTTGATAACAAATGGAATGTTTTCAGGTTTTAATTTCTTTTGGGTTGCAATTAAAACTCTAAGTCCGGCACTTGAAATATATTCTAAATCAGTAAAATCCAATATTAATGATTCAAAATTTCCTATTTCATCGTTAATTTCTTTATCGAGGTCTTTTGAAGTAATTGTATCAATACGACCTTTGACAGACAATGTTAATTCCTTTTCATTAAAATTTTTTGTAATATCCATAATAATCATCTAAATTAATCTATATATAGTTATTTAAGTTTGTATTAACATTTAAGTATTTTGATAAACAAAATTGCTATTTAAATAATTATATTTGGTGAATTTAATGAATAGATTATCTTCTGCTCAGAAAATGATATTATTTTAATGTATGATGTTAGGTGGTGTTGTAGAAAAAGCATTAAATGGGAATTATTGAAAAATGGGAAGTTCTAAACTTCCTTAATATAATTTTTCACCACTATACTGGTTTTCTTCAGTATATATTCTTATAAGAGTATCCACGGTATCTTCATACATTAATCTGTAGCCGATAGCTCCCCCATTATCCGTTGCAACATTATTCAAGGACAAATCGCTGTTTGGTCCGCAGTTGTTGATTATGTACCACATTCCGTGAGGGGTGTATATGAAAAGGGATCCTTCTCCGTTACCTGCACCATTCTTGTAACTGTCTTCTGGGTCATAAATCTTAGTAGAATGAACAGCTAATCGTGATAAGTCTTGTTTTGGTCTTGTTCCCTTTTTAAAAAGCATGTTCAGCCATTCATAAGTTTTGTCTTTCAGTGTTTCTTTTTTGATTGGGTCATTGAGTGATGCATGGATTTTGGCCCATTTCTTTTCTAGGGTCTTTTCAATTCCTAAAATTTCTTCTACTTTAGGGACATCTTTTTCAAGGCACCTGTAGCCTTCAGGCCTTCCTGTTACTTTGACAATTCCGTCTACAAAGTCCTTTCTTCTAAAATTTCTCATGTAAGGCTTTACTTTTTCAAATTCTTCATCCGGAATCTTTTTGTTCAAACCGTATAAGTAACCATATTCGTTTGCATCATAACATTTGGTTTCTAATTTCAAATCATTGTCTGCCATATTATCATTTAATTAATGTGAAATATTTAAAGTTTTACAAAAAATTATTTACATAATGCTAACAAATTAATATCTAAGGGGATATTTTATGGATGAGACATATATCACTGTATCTGAGGTTACTGATTATATCGGTGAGATTATAGGCAGTGATTTGAATTTAAGACATATTTTTATTAAGGGAGAATTATCTAATGTTCGTTTATATCCTAGCGGACATTTATATTTCACTTTAAAGGATGATGGAAGTCAAATTAAAGGAGTTATGTTTGGGGCTCGTTATAAGCTTAACTTCAGGCCAAAGGACGGCATGAAAGTACTGATTGAAGGTAAAATTGAAGTCTATAAAAAGAATGGCTTGTATCAGTTGTATGCCAATAAAATTTCTAGAGACGGCCTTGGTGATTTGCATCAGCGTTATTTGGAATTAAAGGAGAAACTCGATAAAGAAGGATTGTTTGATGAATCCCATAAAAAGAAAATCCCTAATTTTCCAAAAAGAATTGGTGTTATAACGGCACAGAATGGTGCGGCCATTAGGGATATCATAACAACGATTGAAAGGCGCTGGCCATTGTGTGAGGTAATCTTATTCCCGTCATTGGTTCAGGGGGATAAGGCGGCTGAAAATATTGTTTATCAGATTAAGCGATCCGAAGGATTTGATTTGGATACGTTAATTGTTGGAAGGGGAGGCGGAAGTATTGAGGATTTATGGTCTTTCAATGAAGAAATCGTTGCAAGGGCAATATATGATTGCAATACTCCAGTAATTAGTGCTGTTGGCCATGAAATTGATTTTACAATAGCTGATTTTGTGGCGGATTTAAGGGCAGCAACTCCAACCGCAGCGGCCGAAATTGCAGTTCCGCCTTATGGGGAGATTAAAAATGGTGTTAATCAACTTAAATTAAGAGCTAATTTGGCTATTGATAAACAATTTGAGGATAATAAATCAAGATTGGATAATCTTCTTTCTAAAAAGATATTTACAAACCCCTGTGAAATTTATGCTCCTAAGGAAATGATGTTGGATAATTTGCTTAATCGTCTGGAACACTCTTCAAAATCTTTAATAATGAAGAACGAATCTAGACTGAATATAGTAAAAAATTCCAATGTTTTTAAAAATCCTCTAGAGATTATTGAGCATAAACAAAGTGTTCTGGATACTTTGGTCAGTAGTTTAAAATATTCGTCCAATGCGCTGGTCATGAAAAATGAATCCCGGCTGGATTTGGTTAAGAATTCGAGTGTTTTTAAAAATCCTGATTTAATTATTAAAGATAAACGTGAGAATTATTTGCTGCAGTTGTCAAAACTGGAAATTTTAAACCCTTTAAACACGCTTAAAAGAGGTTATACTTTAGCAAAAATTGAAGGAAAAGTCATCTCAAGTTCTAAAGATTTAAAATCTGGAGATGAGCTTGAAGTTGAATTTGAAGACGGTAATGTTAATACTAAGGTGATTTAATATGGCAGATGAAAATGTGAGTTTTGAAGATAATTTAAAGGAATTGGAAGAAATAGTTGCAAGATTGGAAAAAGGCGATGTTCCACTGGATAATGCAATTGAAGAGTTTAAAAAAGCTATGGATTTGGTTAAATCCTGTGATGATAAACTTAAAAATGCCCAGGATACCATTGCAAAAATAGTTAAAGATAATGGTGAAATTGTTGACTTTGATATTGAATAGTTGAGGAGTAAATATGAACAATAGTGTTTTAGGTCTTTTTCTGCCTGTATTGATTGTCGTTTGTGCAAATACAATGTATAATGTCTGCACTAAATCAACACCTGGTGAAGTCAATCCTTTCATAACACTATTTTTCACATATCTGGTTGCAGCTGTTCTTACGGTTATTCTCTTTTTCATTTTCGGAAATTCCAGTAATATAATGGCCGAAATATCTAATGTCAACTGGACTTCCATTGTTTTGGGTATTTCAATCGTTGGCCTTGAAACGGGTTATATCCTAATGTATCGTGCAGGTTGGAAGGTGAGCAATGCATCCATTGTAGCCAATATATGTCTTGCAATTTCACTTCTTTTTGTTGGATACATCATATACAAGGAAAATATAGATTTAAAGCAGATTTTAGGTATCGTTGTTTGTATGGCGGGTTTAATCCTTATTACAAATTAAAGATAAGTTTATTAAACATGATTTAAAAAATTATATTATATTTAATTTAAATAGGCGAAAATATGATAATCAGAACACCTGCTAGAATTCATATAACTTTGTTGGATTTAAATGGTTCTTATGGGAGAATTGATGGGGGAATTGGATTTTCTCTACAAAATCCGCAATTTATTTTAGAAAGTACTCAAACAGAAAGTGGAGTTTCTGTAGAATTTGATGAAAGTATTACAGATGAAGAAGCTATTGAAGAATGTAACTTGAAGATAAGACAAGCTTACAGCGATATCTGCAATCATTTTGATTTGGATATCGGATTTAATTTTAAGGTTCACAATGCATTTGCAGCACATTCCGGATTTGGATCTGGAACTCAGATTGCACTTGCTGCCGCTAAATTGATTTGTGAAACTGTCGGCATTGAAAAGTCATCAGTTGAACTGTCCACTATTGTTGGAAGGGGAGGAACCTCAGGCATTGGAACCTATGGTTTTGAAGATGGAGGATTTATTGCTGACGGAGGACACAGCTTAAAAGAAAAAGCAACATTTTTACCTTCTTCTGCATCAAGCGCATCCCCGCCACCACTTATAGGCAGATATGAATTTCCTCAGGAATGGGACGTATTGATAGCAATACCTCCTTACGGATTATCTATTCATGATGGTGAAGAGATTAATTTATTCCAAAGATTCTGTCCGCTTCCTCAAAGGGAAGTAGAAGAATTGTCCCACATTGTATTTATGAATTTAATTCCGGCAATGCTTGAAAAGGATATTGAAGAGTTTGGAAAATGCATTGATGAAATTCACAAAAGAGGATTCCAAAAAGCAGAATTGACATTGTATGATGAAAGAATGCATAATTTAATGCAATATTTACGTGATAACGGTGCATATGGTGTTGGGATGAGTTCCTTTGGACCGACCATATATTCTGTAGTCGATGATAACAACAGGGAAAGTGTTTTAAAAGCAACTCGTGAATTTTTAGGAGAAGATGCTCCTATATTTATAACTAAAGGTCAAAATAGTGGTTATGTAATTGAAAAATAATCACTTTTTAATTTCTTTTTTTTCAACAGAATAATTTGGGATTATTAAACTCCAATAATTAATGATACATTACATTTTTCAAAAATTGGCTAAACATTTCAATATCATGTTTTTCTTAGAGCAATTTTTATCTCTTAAGGCAATTTTTCTTTCTTAAGGCAATTTTTATCTCTCAAAACAATTTTTAAAGGCCATAAAATCCTTAAAATTTATATATGCGAATTAATAGATAGATATTCTGTAGGGATGATAATGCTATGGTGTTGAAAAATCGAGTTTAATTTCAGCAATTTTTTTATCCAATAGTATATAATACTTCCTACTATTCATGAAAGTAAAGAGTTGATTACCTATGTTAAAATCAGTATTAACCATAATCCAAGTAATTTTGTGCATTATAATAGTCGTTATAGGGTATAAAAACAAAATGTATTTAAACATTTTAATGGGTGCATGTTTGTTTATAACTTCTATTTTGTAACAGAAATGTTCTAGTTAAGCAATTTAGCGATTAAAAATTCTAATCTTTGTCTTTGTAGCAGATGGATGAATAAGTACAATATCTGCAGAGGAATTGTTCATTTTTGGGAAATTTGGATTCATTCACATTTCTTCTGACTTCATATAATGTATCAAGGCCTTCATCCAGTTCCTGATTGCACATGTATATTCTTTTATTGTCATTGTCTTTGAAATGCAGAAGTCTTAATTTATTGTCTTTTGTAAAGAATATTCCTGCACTGATGACATTTCTGTCGTAATTGCTTTCAACAAGCATCTTGTAATATCCAAGCTCCAAACGACATTTGCTGAATGAAGATGATGAGCCTGTCTTGTAATCGATAACTATCAGTTCTCCGTCAGGTGTTTCTAAAATGAGGTCGGTAATTCCACTGAAGTTGTGAGTATCGTCAGTCAAATACTCTTCCTGGCTGAAAAGTTTAAAATCATTTTCTATAAATGCCCTATTAAAAAAAGAAGCCAGGCTATCTAAATGCGTGTCTATTTCATCAATATCGATTTTTTCTTGTCTGGCTATCAAATCAAGAAAGTATCTTGGATTTTCCTGGGGATTATTACCGTAAATTTTGGCATAATTTTCAGCTATTAAATGAACTTTCGTTCCAATTTCCATATATTCGTTCGGTTCAGCCTCAATTTCATCAACATATCGGTATTTAAATTCACGGGGGCATTTAATATACGTGTTAATCTTTGATTTTGATAGTCTCATATTCTATTATTTGATTAACCAATTATTAAAAGGATAGTATTTAAATATGTTTTTAAATAAACATTAATACGATGACAGGTATGGATAATTTTGATTTTTCATTGGTTAATGCAGGAGGAGACTTTGTTTTTATTCTAATAGTCTTTTTACTCTTTTATTTTATCTTAAATAAGGTTTTCCTCCGATTGAAAAAGAATGAATATTTGGATTTAAAAAAATATTTGCCTGTCGAAGAGATACAGACATTAGGGCAGGTATTCTATCTTATTATTATTTCTGCTTGTTTCATCTATATTCTGGCATCTTTAATAGATTTATCAGATAATTTCTTTTTATCTTTGTTTGATTTTTTCTTATCTACTTTTTGCTTTTTACTAATGAAGAAAGACTCATTTAGGGATAAGATTCTGCTGTTTTTATTAATACCATTCGGATCAATATCTTTTTTAATTAATAATGTTTATACTCTTCTGGTATTGTTAAATTTCATTCATTTAATAGGTTTTGTCTTTGTAATGAAACATTATTATCAAAAGTTTTTAGAATATACTGAAAATAATGGTTTGGGTATAGCGATTTTGCTTTTATATGCGATTGTCTTTATTAGTATGATTGCCACTCACTTTACAGAGAATGTAAATCTGTTGGATGCTCTAGTAATGAGTTCCAATGCATTTACAAGTAACGGATATGCTGTTTTGGGCAGTTCAATTCCTGGAAAAATCAATAGTATTATTTTGGTCTGGAGCGGTTATATCATATCCGGCGTAAGTACTGCAACATTGACTGCAGCGATTCTTGTAAAGCATTATAATAAGCGATTTGATGAGCTGGAACGGTTAATTAAGGAAAATCTTAAGGATTAGATTCCAATACAAATTTTTATATTATTTCAAATTTAATTATTATTTATGAGAACTATAGAATGGGAAGATAATAAATTAAAATTAATCGATCAAACTAAATTGCCTGATGAATTATGCTATGTTTATTGTGAAAATTACAATGAAGTTATTGTGGCCATTAAAGACATGGTTGTTCGTGGTGCACCGGCCATTGGCGTTGCTGCAGCATTTGGGATGGCTCTTGCTTATTTGAATGGAGAAGATTTGGATAAGGCTGCAGATGAAATTAAGTCTGCAAGACCAACGGCAATTAACTTATTTTGGGCAGTTGACAGAGTATTAAACAGCAATAATCCATTAGAAGAAGCTTTAGAAATGTATCAGGAAGATATTGACACTAATATGGCTATTGGAAAATATGGCTCAGAAATAATTGATGATGGTGATACTGTTTTGACCCATTGTAATGCGGGGGCGCTGGCTTGTGTTGATTATGGGACTGCTCTGGGAGTTTTCAGAGCAGCTCGCGATGCTGGCAAAAATATTAATGTAATCTGTGATGAAACAAGACCTAGAGGTCAGGGAGCTAGCTTAAGCGTTTGGGAAATGCAGCAGGAAAATATTCCCGTTAAATTAATTCCTGATGTGGCCTCCGGATTTTTAATGTCACAGGGAAAAATCGATAAGGTGGTTATCGGCGCCGATAGGATAGCTAAAGGAGGTGTCGTTAATAAGATAGGTTCATTTATGGTTGCAATGGCGGCAAAACAGCATGATGTTCCATTTTATGTGGCCGCTCCTTTATCCACATTTGATATGGATGCTTCAATTTTTGACACAATCATTGAAGAGCGGGATGGTGATGAAGTGAGGTATTATGGTGGTGCTAGAATCTGTCCTGAAGGCACTGAAGTAATAAATCCTGCCTTTGACATCACTCCTAAGGAATTTGTTACAGGCATTATCACTGAAAAGGGTATAATTGATCCTATTTAGAAGTTATCTTGGCATCAATTGCTATATGCCATTCTCCAGGGGATGTGGATTTAACCTTTCTTGTGTTGATTATTTCCACATTTTTATTTTCTTTTGAAGCCGCATCAATTAGTCTTTTTGTACCCTGTTCATACCCATCAGAAAATTCATAATAATTAATTATTCCACCATCTTCAATTAAATTCATTGCAACATCAAGAAAATCATAGGCAAGACCTGGAAGGTTCATAATTATTCTATCAAATTTAGTTTTAAATGATACTGATATCTCTCTCGCATCTCCGCATATTGCATCTATATCCTTAAGCTTGTTGAGTCTGATATTTTCCTTAAAATATTTTATCGCATTTTCGTTAATGTCAACACCAGTAATGCTTACATCATTATTTCTGGCTATCACGATTGGAAAGGGCCCTATTCCACAAAACATGTCTAAAATATTTTCACCGTCACAAACGCTATCGCTTACACGTTTTCTCTCGGTTGCAAGTCTTGGTGAAAAGTAAACTTCTTCCACATTTAGCTTTAATCTTGCACCATGCTCCTTATGGATTGTTACGGGGTTGTCTTCACCTGCAATTAATTCCAAATCTCTTATTCTGATTGTGCCGTGAACAGCGCTTCTTTTCATATAAATTGATTTTCTTTTTGTAAAGTCAAGTGTTGCCTTTCCAATAATATTTTTCTTTGATTCCAGTTCTTCAGGAATTTCTAAAATCACAATGTCTCCAATAGTATCAAAAGAAGTCTTTAAATCATTGATTTCTTCAGCGGTCAATTCATCTTCAAGCAGCTCTGAAAAATTATGTGGATGCGTGTTCAATTCCTCTAATTCAACATCAACTATTTCATATCCATCAACATCTTCTTTTATTGGAATGTATCCGTAATCAGCTTCAGCTTTTATGCGGTAATCCATTCTCATTAGTTCTTTTCCCATTAATTCTTTTCTTACATCATTAAGCTTTTTCAATGGAACCTTCACTGATTTCATAATAACTTTTTTATGTTTTATTTCATATATATTATATCATGTTTTATTTAGTAGGTTTAGGTTTATTTGATGAAAAAGACATTTCTCTAAAAGGTTTGGAATGTTTAAAAAAGGTAGATAAGATTTATGCGGAATTTTTCACTTCACATTTATTCGGTTCCAGTTTTGACAAAATTGAAGAGTTAATAGGTAAGGAAATTGAAATTTTGGTTAGAAATGAAGTTGAAGAGGAACATAAGTTTATTGAAGAAGCTAAGGATTTGGATGTTGCATTAATTACTGGCGGTGATCCTTTGATTGCAACAACCCACAGTGATTTTTTAGTCCAGTGTGCCAAAAAAGGAATTGAATATGAAGTCATTCACGGATCTTCAATTCTATCTTCAGCACCGGCCATTTCTGGTCTTCAGGGTTATAAATTTGGTAAGGTGACTACAATTCCATTTCCTGATTATAATTTCTATCCTAAATCTCCATATGTTGCAATTGAAGAAAATTTAAAATCAAACTTACATACTTTGGTCTTACTTGATATTCAAGCTCATAATAATCGTTATATGACTGTAAATCAAGGTTTGGATTATTTGATGAATATAAAAGATAATCTTGATTATGATGGCATGATAACTGAAGATACATTGGCTGTTGGTATTGCTCGTGTGGGTTCAAAAGATGTGGTTGTAAAGGCAGGCAAAATCTCAGATTTGATTGATTTTGATTTTGGCGGACCCCTTCATTGTATTGTTATTCCTGCAGATTTGCATATTGTTGAAGCAGAATATCTTGTAGAAATTGCAGGAGCTAATCCTAAAATATTGGATGATGTTTAAACTGTCAAGGGGATGAAGTAGAATGTTATTTCTACTTCATTTGTTCAATGAACATTTCTTTGGATTTTTAAAATTCTAACTGATGTTCATTAAAGATATGAATTTTAATTCATATCGTTTGTTATTTATGTTTTTATAATATATAAATTTTTTTTCTAAATATTACCTTTCTTTTATCAAATATTGTTTTTTATAATATATGATTTATTATAAATACAAATTTGGCGTTATTCATTGGTTATTTATTAAAAAGAAACATATTTACTTATATTGGTAATAAAAATAGTATTAAACTGGTTTTTTTATAAAAATTTTCTTTAATATCGATATTCTCAAATAATTTCAAAAAATTTTAAAAAATGGGGGGAGGGAAGTAGATTTTGAAGTCTACTTCGATTTTTTTGTGCAATGAACAAATTTTGGAGATTATAAAATAGTTGACTGATGTCCATTGTGTATATGAATTTTATTTCACATCGTATATTATTATGTTTTTATCATATATAAATCTTTTCATGATTTTTTAATTATCTTTTGTAAAAATTATAATCAGAAGGTTCTAAATAGGCTTAATTTTACCTTTTGGGGTAATTATTATATTCAAAGTATGAATTTAAGCTCAAAAAATACTGTATAATTTATTTACTAGAAGTATACTAATAATTATTCATGACTAAAAATAGAAGAGTAACTATTATGGTCAATAATGACCTAGACATATATTTTCGTAAATTGGCCTCTTCTAAGTTATTGTTCACCAAGGGATGGTATTCAAAGGCTATTGAAGAAGCTATGATGTTGTGGATTGAAAATGAGGAGAAGTAATTCTAATCAAATTACGTCTCCAATTATTATTTTTTTAAACTATTTTTAGATAAACTATTTAAATTATAAGTAATCTAGATATAATTAAGTAGGTGTTTGGAAATGGATAATGAGGAATTCAGAACTGTTCGTGTGTATGCCAAAAAATACACCAGTAAGGATAAAGATGGTAACTCTATTGAAAAAGAATCTAAACAAAAACAAGTTAGTCTTAAAAAAGAAGATCCTTTTGAAGATAATGATTTGGTTAAAGTGATTCCTAAAGAGGAATATGAAAAACTAATGGCAAATGAGTCAAGTGTGGATGAAGATACTTTGGCTGAAAAGGATGCTCAGATAGCTGAATTGCAAGAACAATTGGATGCATTAAAAGGCTCATTTTTTGATGATGTCGGCTCTTTAAAAGATCAATTGTCCGATAAGGAAGAATTAATCAAGGCTAAAGATGAAATTTATGAGTTAAATAAAAAACTTGTCAGCGTTGACGAGGAAAGGGTTGCCATTTTTAAAGAATTGGATTATAAAAATAAAATGATTCTTGCTTATAATGTTGAGTTAAATAAATCAATTTTAAATGCCATTAATGTGGTAATTGATGAGGCCAGAGATAACATTAATAGAAGAAATGCCGAATTGGTTAAAGGTTTGGAAAAATCCATTTCTAAAGCCAGACATGATGTAAATGAAAAGAACAGAGCTATAGCATATGATATAAATAGTACTATCGATGATATGAATGAACAGATTAAAAACACAAGTACTATTAAAATGATACTCAACAAACACAAAATCAATTTAAGAGTACCTACTGATGATTTGCTTAAACCATTTGACTTTGACTTTGATGTTGAACAGTTGCTTTCAGGCCAGGCATTGGAATTGGATGCTGGTGAAATTTTAAAAGAAGTAATGCCTAAACTTCCAGAACCATTTTCTAAATATATTGATACCTTAGAAGAGGCTCCTGAGACCATTGATATTAATTCCTCAAAAGGTGAGGAAGAGGCTCCTGAGACCATTGATATTGATTCCTCAAAGGATGATGAAATAGAGGGGGAGTAAATGGAAACCAGATTATTTAAATCAGGAAATGTAAGTTTTGAATATTTGGACTCCTGGGAAGTTGAAAAGGCCAATACAAGCAATAATCCTGATTGTATTGCAACATTATCTAAAGACGAAAATAATCTTTTAAATTTGGTCGCTTTTCCAACACATACTAATTTGAATAGTTATAAAGAATTCATGGAAAAATGCATTGTTGATGATGGTGGGGTAATTTTAGATTCTGATTTTACAAAAATCGCATCAATGGATGCCATTAAACTTCATGGAAATATCAAAACTCCTGAAATTACCTTTGATATTCACACTTATGTATTCATTGAAAATGGAAATATCTATATTTTTGAGTTAAGAACTGCCGATTATTCATCTGATACAATAAAAGAATATAATGATTTGATTTCTTCATTTAAGTTAGAATAATTGATTATATTCTAAAATGAAATCCATATATTTTTTATCCAATATTTTTAATGTGGATATATTTTGTGGGGATGTGGTTGAACGCTCTTCAACAAGATTTCTCAGGGAATGATTTTCCATATGTGCCTGTATTTCACGTATAACAAATTCTAAACATTCTATGTTTTTTTCTTCTAATTCTTTTTGTGTTATTTCCTCATATAAATTGTAATTGTTTAAATCATATGCTTTTGTTGGAGTTTGCAGTACATTTAAATGGCTATAATAGTTACTTGCATCTGTTAAAAATCCATCAATTCCCATATATGTTAATATTGGCATAAATGAACTTTCTGCAAAAGTAAAAATTAACATGCTTGTTGGATGTGCATTTATTCTTAAATTAACAACAATATCTACTAGTTCTCTTGGGTTTGTTAGCAGTTCATCTCCATTTGCAATAATGAATATGTTGTACCCTATTTCTTCAAGTTGTTTTAGGCATTCAATTCTTAAATCGATGTATTTTGATCCTTGTATTACTGCGGCATCACATTTTTCTACATTATCTCTAGCGAGTTTTATTGTTTCTTTTATGTTAAATCTTGCAATTTCTTTTTCAATGTTGTATGCTGAACCTTCGAAGGGGGATATTTTTAAATCTGTTTTAAAAAATAATTTTGGGGTTTTTTCACCATTTAATTTTCCAATTCTTCCTGGTCCGTCATGTGATTTAATCTCGAATTTATTTATCATTTAATTCTTCCTTTTTTCTTTGGTTATCTTTTTTGTATATTATTATTTATTAATTTTTTAAATTTTAGGTTTTCCTAAAAAGAAAAATTAGTGTAATCTTTTTGATTACACTCTTCAAAAATTTAGTAAGCTTTATATATGATTTTTAGATAAATTATAATTAAGGATTAGAGGAAATTTTCCTATGAAAATCCGAGGTGTGTTTTCAATGTCTATTATAAATCGTCTTAAATCCTTATTCAAAGAAGAAAAGGATGTAGTAGAAAAAGACATCAAAGAAAAAATTTCTAAAGATGTCGGGAGCAAATCTTCCGATTTTGATAATACTATAGTTTCAGGCACTAAAACATCAGTACCTATTTCTGATGTTCTTAAAAAAGAAAAAAGTAGTACAGAGACTATAGAATTAAAATTCAAAAAAGAAGTAAGCTCAATTGAGGAAGAAAGTGTTGAAGAAACTCTTCCTATAATAGAAGAAGATGAACCTTCTAATAATGAAGAAATTCCTAAAGAAGAGGAAGAAGTTCCTGTGGAAGAATCTTTAGATGTTGAAGAAAATCCTTCTTCAGATGAGGAAGATGTTAACACTGATGATGAAGTCGAATCAACTGAGAAAGTTGACGATGATGAAAAAGAAAAAGAAGATAAAAAGAGAGATAATATGACTTTATTGACTGATAAAGAATTATTAACAGACGCAAATCGTGACCCAGAATTTACTGCTGAGTTCATTGATGCTGGAATTGAAACTGTTAAACATTGTTTCCAATGTGGTACCTGTGGTGGAGGATGTCCTTCAGGAAGAAGAACTCCTTATAAAGTAAGACAAATTGTCAGAAAATGTTTACTCGGATTAAAAGAAGAAGTAATCACTGACGACGCATTATGGATGTGTACTACCTGTTACACTTGCCAAGAAAGATGTCCTAGAAGCGTAAAAATTGTGGAAATTATTAAAAAAGCACGTAATGTTGCTGCTCACGCTGGATACATGGCAAAACCACACAAAATGACTGGTGTATTTGTAATTAACACAGGTCACGCTGTACCTATCAATGATGCTGCAAAAGCATTAAGAACAAAAATCGGTCTTTCAGAAGTACCTGCAACTACTCATGCAGATGCTGGTGCATTGGAAGAAGTACAAAAATTATGTAAAATTACCGCATTTGATGAATTAATCGGTTACGATGAAGCAACCGGCGGATTAAAAGAATAATTTGATTAGGAGAGTTTTAGTATGGAAATCGCATATTTTTTAGGTTGTATCATGCCTAACCGTTATCCTGGTATTGAAAAAGCAACCCGTATATTATTTGACGCATTAGATATTGAATTAAAAGATATGGAAGGAGCTTCCTGTTGTCCTGCTCCTGGTGTATTCGGTTCTTTTGACGAAGAAACTTGGGCTACCATTGCTGCACGTAACTTAACTCTTGCAGAAGATTTGGGTGCTGACATCATGACTGAATGTAACGGTTGTTTCGGTTCATTATTTGAAGCTAACCACATGTTAAAAGATGATGAAGAAAAAAGAGCTAAAATCAACGCAAACTTAGCTGAAATCGGTAAAGAATTCAAAGGAACTACTAACGTTAAACATTTAGCACAAATCTTAAGAGACGATGTCGGATACGAAAAATTAGCATCCCTCATTGAAAAACCTTTAGATTTAAACGTTGCAGTACACTACGGATGCCACTTCTTAAAACCTACTGAAGCAATCGGTATCGAAGATCAAGCTGAAAACCCATCTATCTTAGATGATCTTGTAGAAATTACTGGTGCTAAATCCATTGACTACAAAGACAAAATGATGTGCTGTGGTGCTGGTGGAGGTTTAAGAGCTAGAGATATAGATGTAACTGCAAGTTACACCAAAGAAAAACTCGACCACATGAGTGAAGCTGGCGTAGATGCTATTATCGATGTATGTCCATTCTGTCACATGCAATTTGACCAAGGTCAAACTGAAGTTAACGAAAGATACGGAACTGACTTTGCAATTCCTGTATTCCACTTAGCTCAATTATACGGATTAGCTATGGGATTATCTGCAGATGATTTAACTTTAGATGCACAAAAAATCGATGCAGCTCCTGCTTTAGCTAAAGCTTTAGGTGAAAACGCTAAATAAGTTTAAGGATTTTATCCTTATTCTTTTTTTATTTTTTAGGCATTGAAAACACATTTCGGATTATTGTTACTTAAAAGTAGCAATTTTTTTTTAAAATTTTATTTTGTTTGATTGAATACGAATAATTTTTAATTAATAATA
>JAFZMD010000016.1 GCA_017553445.1 Methanobrevibacter sp.
ATAACGTTCATAATGCGTATGGTTGCGTTATTAATGGTAACATTGTCCAATCCGATATAGGTTGCATTGATGTTATAGTCGCCGGCATCATCAAATGTGTGTAATGCCCACCAGGTTCCATTAGTTGCATAACTTGCATTAATTTCAGTACCGTTTGGGAGGATAAATAGTAATTTACCCTCCAAAATATCCTGGGGTATATTGGATTTTGCAGTGATGTTTACTGTCCTGTTGTTGGTTGTGAATGAAGTTACATTTGCATAATATTTAATATTAGGTATTACTTTTATTGTTCTGTTGATTGGTTTGAATTCAGCATATTCAGTATCAAAAATTGCATAATAAGATCCGACTGGTAAATCTACAGTCCATCCTTCATCACTTAAACAATTATAATTGCCAACCCAACTATCATTGTTTTTAAAGTATACACTTATTGAGATATTCCCATTAGTTACTGGAATGCCACTGTTTGTTTTTAGGTCGAATGTTAATTTCTCACCAGAGCCATAAAATGTTGTGAAATTATCCACATTCAATGTAGGTGAAAAAATAACTGTATTAACATTTTCACCAGAATTTCTTTTAAAAATACAGGTATCTGCAATACTATACCATCTATTGCTAAAAATAGCCCCTCCTCCTGATGCAGAATTATCAGCAAAATTACAATTTGTTACACTACCACTTTGAATCCAGATTGCACCACCTTCACTGTAATCTCCAGTTGCTTTGTTACCAGTAAAATTACAATTTGTTACAATACTATCCCAATCGAAGTAAACTGCACCACCATCACCATTGGTTGCAGTGTTGTTAGTAAAATTACAATTTGTTACACCACCATAATTCATGGAGATTGCACCACCACTAGAAGCTTGGTTAGCAGTAAAATTACAATTTGTCACAATACCATGAATCCACTGGACGTAAACTGCACCACCACTACCAGAAGCTTGGTTAGCAGTGAAATTACAATTTGTCACAATACCCTCAACCCCCTGGACGTAAACTGCACCACCACTACCAGAAGCTTGGTTAGCAGTGAAATTACAATTTTCAACAGTACCTGAACTACTTAAGTAAATTGCTCCTCCGTTACCATTAAAGTTAGCATTTTTAATGGTTAGATTTTTAATTGTTACTCCGGATGTCGTAACAGAAAATGCTCTATGGCCTGAATTGGCCATGTCTATAACTGCACCATTACCGTCAATTACGCCTGAAGTAGTGATTTCAATTGTGTCGCCGTCACCGGAAACATAAGTGTAATTTCCTACAGTTAATGTTATATCTCCACCGGAGCGAATTTGGTCTTTTAACTGGGTATAATTATATTCACCTTCACCTAATACGTTAATATCATTTTCCACACTCAAAATTTCGTCATTATCACTTGCAGATATTATTTGTGTATCATTTGTATCGGCTGCACTAACTGAGCCGATTAAAACAAACAACATTGCAAGAACTGATAAAATCGTTAAAACACGAATTTCAAACCTAATAAATACCACATTCCATATGAAATTAATACAATTTTAAATACATTATATATTTATGTATGCCATATTATATATAACATTTTAAATTTAATGGAAAATTACAGTATTAAAATTGAATTTTATGAATAAACTAAGCATTTTAATAAAAAAATATAAAATGTTTATTAAAAAGCAGATTAACATCAAATAATCAATATACATTCTTTTAGTTAGTTTTAAATCAAATCAAATATTTTTACCACTTAAATGAAAAATATAAGTAAATTTAGGATTTACCTAAATTTATATCTTGATTTGATTTTAATAAAATCATATCCTACAGATTCTAAAAAAAGATTTTAGAAAATCTCTTAGAGATTTTCTTAGATTAATTTTTGAATTTCTTCACGAACGATTTTATTAACCATACCACCATCGGCTTTACCTTTAAGCTCTTTCATACACATTCCCATTAAAGGTCCCATAGCTCCCATCTGACGCTCTTTAACCATTGCTTCATTGTTTTGAACAATGTCTGCAATGATTTCAGCAACGTCACTTTCGCTAAGCATGGTTAAGTTATTTTTCTCTGCAATTTCAGCTATTTCCATATCTGGTGTTTTTATGGTTTCAATAGCTAGTTTGCGCACGCTGTCTTTTGCGATTTTACCTTCACCAAGTAATGCGAATATTCCTTTAAAGTGATCTAAAGTTAACACATCAACGTCATATCCTTCCCTTTTGATTTCACGCAAATCATATGCAAGAAGTGACGCTACAGGTGTTGCATCCACATCAACATCTTTTAATATTGCTTCAAAGGTATCTGCTTCCTGCCTTTTAACAAGCTGTGTTGCCAAATCTTCACTTAATTTGTATTCTTCAATGATTCTGGCTTGTTTTACATCAGGAAGTTCAGGTAAATTGTTAGCTATCGGTTCAATTCTGTCAGTAGTGATTTTAAACAATGGAATGTCCGTTTCAAGATACATTCTGTTTGCAGTTGGAAGCGGTCTCATGTATTCGGTGTTACCGTCATCCAAAGCTTTTCTTGTTTCTTCAACAACACCTTCAAGACCTAAAGCAGCTCTTCTTTTAACCTCTTCAAGAGCAGAGACTGCAATGTCTTCATCATGCGCCACGATAATGAACGCATCCTCTTCACCGATATTTAAGAAATCAGATACTCTATCAACTTCTTCGGCAGTAATTCCATAGGCAGGCAATTCATCTGAGTGGAAAATACCTGAAACTCCACGTTTTTTGGCATAGCTTGCAATTTCAGTACCGAATCTTCTGCCAGGCTGTACTTCACGACCAATCAATCCATCATATCCTTTCAATACAACGGCCTTAATGGTTTGGGCAGATTTCAATATTTTTGATTCAGTATCTTCAAACAACTCATCCAAGGTATGAATCTCTTCTAAAACTTCCGCATTTCTGCTTTCAAGCTTTTCTTTAATGTCAATTAATACCAGTTGTCTTTGAACTTCACGTTCCACAATTTCTGCCATTAAATCCAAATCCTGAACACCTTTGATTTCAACACGGGCACCTTTTGCAATGGAAATGTTTAAATCCTGTCTGATTGTTCCAAGTCCCCTTTTTACATTGGTACTTCTTAGGATTTGACCAAGCATGTATGCAACTTCACGAACCTGGGCGGGATCATGCATGGAAGGGTCTGTTGTAATTTCAGCAAGCGGAATACCTAATCTGTCCAGTCTGAATTCAGTGAATCCATCTTTAGTTTCAATTCTTCTTGCAGCATCCTCTTCAAGACCCAAGCTTTCAATGACAACTCTTCCATATGGAGTATCCAGGTATCCGTCGGTTGCAACCATACCGGTTCTTTGAAATCCTCCGGTGTTACTTCCGTCAATGACCTGTTTTCTCATTGTATGGAATTCATCCACAATATGCATATTCATCAGACATGCGATTGTAATACAAATATCTAATGCCTCTTCGTTTAAGCTGTGAGGAGGTTCATCATCGTTTTCAACAAGACAGGTATGTTTTTCAAAGTTTTCGTATTTGAAATTAAGGCCTCTTAATGATTCCTGAAGGGCAGCTCTGTCTATTTCTCCAAGTTCTGATTGGGTTGGTCTTAATTTCCTTTGAATCAGTTCGCTGTAATCATCATCAACGAGTTCTGTTTTGCATGGACAGAATAACTTATGCTTGCTGTTTAATTGCTGGTGAATTTCAAGTCCCATCTTTAATCCTAATTCATTATAATCCATATTATCACCTTAATTTAAAAAGTCCTTGATTGATGATTTAACACCGAATTCTCCTGCAATGTTTGTTTGCATAATCTCATTCACTTCATCACGGTTCTCGCTTTGGCCTAATGCCCAGCATAACTTGACATAGGCGGTTTCAGGGGTCATGTCCATTCCGGATATTACTCCGGCATCGATTATTTCACGGCCTGTTGAGTAGACGTTCATATTAACTCTGCCGTAAAGACATTGTGATGTCATAACCACCGGGATGTTTTCATCTTTTGCCCTTTTGAATGAGTCAATAAGGTTATTTGGAACATGTCCAAGACCGGTTCCTTCAATAACAAGTCCTTTATAGCCTTTATCAATGTGATATTCAATAAACTCTTCAGAAATTCCTGGAAAACTCTTGATGAAAGCAACCTTTTCTTCAATGGCAGTATTAACTTCCAGTTCGTTTTCACCGCGTTTGGTGTAATTGTATTCCGGATTGATGTTAACTTGCTTATCTTCAATTCTAGCTATTGGCTGAGCGTTGATGCTTCTGAAAGTATCTCTTCTTGATGTGTGCATTTTCCTGACCTTTGTACCTTTATGCAAATAGGTAAATTCGTCATTTAAGCTTCCGTGCATACAGACACAGACTTCCGCAATGTCTGATTTTGCAGCAATAACTGAATCGATTAGGTTAATGTTTGCATCGCTTGAAGGTCTGTCTGAACTTCTTTGAGCTCCTGTAATAATGACTGGAACAGGCGTTTTTAGCATGAAGCTCAATGCGGCTGAAGTATAATGCATGGTATCGGTACCATGAGCTATTACAACACCGTCAGCGCCATTGGAAATGTCATTAGCTATTTCCTCAGCAGCCCTGACCCAATATTCAGGCTTCATGTTTTCACTTAAGATATTATACAATGCCTTAACATTGTAGTTGGCATAATCCAATAGTTCCGGGTTGGCCTTTACCAAGTCGGATGCAGTAAATTTGGGATGCACTGCTCCTGTCCTATAATCAATGACAGAAGATACTGTACCGCCGGTAGATACAATTGAAATGTTCTGTTTGGAAGGATCATTAGGGATTTCTTCTTCATCATAACCGATTTTTGGCTTTTCTCCCTTTTCGATTAATTCTGCAGTAGTATTATCAATGGCTACGCCAATATTATAACCGCTGGATAATTTTAAAACCAGGTATCCATCATCTGCATCTTCAGGCCTATCAAGCAAAATACCTGTATAGGAGATGTCTTCCTTATGCACTTTAACGGTGTCTCCTATACTTAAGTTATATTCTTCAATATATTTTCTAGAAATTTCTTTATATGTCATTTAACCACACTATGAATTGTTTTTAATCCATTCTGCTCCGGCTTTTAATACTTCAATATTTACATCGATAACTTTTGGTTTGGATGCAAACATTTCACGGATAGCATTTTCATAAGATTCACGTTTTAAAACATCACCCAATTCAGTTAAAGCACCTAAAAGTGCAGTATTTGCAGTTCTGGCATTGCCGTGCTCTTCAGCAATATCCACACAAGGCATTGCAATAACTTTTACATCCCTGTCGGTTTCAAATTCACCTATTTTTGAATCGTAAAGTATGACTCCGCCATCTTTAACGTCTTTTGAGAACTGTTCCAGTGAAGGTTTGTTTAAAGCAATGAGAATGTCAATATCATCAACGACAGGTGTTCCTATTGTTTCGTTTGAAATTACAACTGAACAGTTGGATTTTCCTCCTCTCTGTTCAGGTCCGTAACTTGGATACCATGATACATGTTTTCCTTCGGCACATGCTGCTTGAGCAATTGTCAAACCTGCGCTCAATACTCCCTGTCCGCCGAATCCTGAAACCTTGATGCTTACAGGTTCAATATCCTCATCAACGTAACCTGATCCTTCGGCCCTGTTTACGTTAAATATTTTATCCAGTGATTCGGTTGAAAAGTCACTGGCAGGCCTTTCGACAGGGTCCTTTTTGTATAAATTGTTTCTGAAGTTTTTGACAGGAAATTCCTTTTCCATCTGTTCTTCGATGAATTTCTGTGCGCTGGCAACGTCCTGCTTTAAATTGGTAGGACAAGGTGACAGCACTTCAACAAATGAGTATCCTTTTCCCTCTTTTTGCACTGTCAATGCCTGTTTGATTGCGTATTTTGCAAGTCTGATTTTTAAAGGATTAGCAAGGGAAACTCTTTCAATAAATACCGGCGCTTTTAAAGTATTGATTAGCTCGCACATGTGGGTAGGGTGTCCTGTATAGTCAGGATCTCTTCCTGTCTGACAGGTCACTGTCTTTTCACCGATTAATGTTGTTGGAGCCATCTGTCCTCCGGTCATTCCATAAACAGTATTGTTAACGAAAAATACTGCAATTTTTTCTCCTCTGTTTGCAGCCTGCAAGGTTTCATTCAAACCGATTGAAGCCAAGTCTCCGTCTCCCTGATAACTCATGACAATGGCATTGTCCTGGGC
>JAFZMD010000003.1 GCA_017553445.1 Methanobrevibacter sp.
AAAATTAGAAACACAAAAAACAATTAAAAATTTTGCGTCACATCCTCATTTTAAAAAAAAAGAACCGAAACTTTTTCTAAAAGAACTTCAAACCTGAAAAGTCTAGAAGAACCATCAAAAAACGATATAAAAATAATTCATTGAAAAATAGTAAAAATTAGGATGCCATGGGCCGGACTTGAACCAGCGACATCTAGATCTTCAGTCTAGCGTTCTCCCATCTGAACTACCATGGCACATGGACCGAACGAGATTCGAACTCGTGATCTCCTCCACGTCAAAGAGGAATCATACCCCTAGACCACCGGTCCCGTACAACATACTATGGTATGTAAAAAGTAATATATAAAACTTTGCAATTAAAACAGAACCAGTTAAAAAATAAAAGAAATTGACCAAGAAAATGGCCAATAGTTAAAAAGAACGGTAAAAAGCCTATTTGATAGCTAATTTGATATCTTCAGCTTTTACAGTTTTTCTACCAGCGTGGCGTGCGAAATTAACAGCTTTTTTAGCGATTTCGTCACCTTTTTCTTCTAATGCTTCAGCTAATGCAATTTTAGCTTCGTCACTAATTCTTTGAGCTCCAGCATTTTTTAAGATACGACCTACTGGTGCGATTGGTAATTCACTCATTATTTCACCTCCATTTAAAAGATAGTAACCCATAGTATATAAATGTTTTGGAAAAAAAGGCTTAATTCCATTTATATAATAATCATTAAGCTGTAACATTATTATTTAATTAATGCAAAAATAATACAAAAAAATAAAAAAATTAAAGAAAAAAAATATGCAAAAATTATGAAAATAGCTTTGCAAAAAAGTTAAAAAAATAAACTATTCTACAATACCCTTCAGATATGTGGCCGTTGCATGAGTTATTTTTACCCTAACAAAATCCCCCAAATTAACATCATCAACAATAACTGGAATATAAGAATCAGTTTTTCCAATAAATCCTCCTTTAGAACCTTTTTCAACAACCAACACATTTTGGTAAGAATTTAAAAGTTCTTCGTTTTCTTTAGCTGTTATTTCACCCTTAATTTTGGATAAAAATTTAGAGCGTTCCTTCATGGTTTGATGGGGAATTTCCTTAAGTGAAGATGAAATTGCACCTTTCCTATGCTGATATTTTGACAAATGAATCAAACTGGGTTTTACTTCATTAAGCAAATCAACAGTTTTTAAAAAATCATCATCATTTTCAGTTGGATAGCCAACAATAATGTCTGTTGCTAAAGTTAAATCAGGAATTTCACTTTTGAATTTATCGACAATTTCAACATATTGATCAACAGTATGGCCACGTCTCATCTCTTTTAAAACCTTATCACTGCCACTTTGAATAGGCAAATGAATAAAATTATATACCTTCGGCTGTTTAATGACATCGATTATTTCATCAACATCATTTAAAATGTTTTTAGGATGCATCATTCCAACACGAACTCTGAAATTTCCATCTAAATTAGCCACTTCTTTAATTAAATCAGATAGTTTTTCACCGGTGTCTCGGCCGAATGCTGCAGTATCCTGTGCAGTGAGTTGAATCTCACATGCACCATTTTCAATAGCTTCCCTTGCTTCTGCAACAATATCTGAAATAGGATAACTGTTTAAAGGTCCTCGAGCAAAACGAGTACAGCAAAAAGAACAAACTCCCAAGCAACCTTCACAGATTTGAATAATGTGTATTAAACCATCATCACTGACTTTAGGAACACCAACCTTACTTTCTTTAGAAAACCCGCTTTCACGGACAACATCCCCACAATAAGTCTGCTTTACAATATCAGCAGTCTTATTTAATTGATGAGGACCAATCCAACTGCAGTTAGGTCCAATACTATCCAATTTCTCAGGATCTATCTCCACCATACATCCCCCGACAATAATCTTTTTATCAGGATAATTTTTTTGCAGCTGCTGGATTTTATAAACAACTTTATTTTCAGTCGGCAATTTAACATAGCAGGTATTTACAATAACAACATCCGCATCATCGATATTATCAACCAGTTCAATGTTGTTTTCATTTAAAACACCGGCCATAATCTGTCCATCAGCCTTATTAAATGTACAGCCATATGAATCAATATAAACTTTCATAAACATTACTCACAAAATTAGGTTTTCTTGAAAATATTTTTAGTCAAATCATAATCAAAATTATTGAATTTAACCGGTTTAGAATAAACCCTTTTAATTACTCCAGATTTAGCAAAGCCTGAAGTGAGTTTTCTATCATTGGTCTTAATAACATGAACCTTAACGATACGATTTTCGATTTTTACAACATCACCTGGAGCAATTTCAAAATCTCTTTCCAAATCCAGTTTATATGAATCAACTTTACCGTGCAAATCAACAGAAAATCCGATACGTGCAGGGATTTCAACAGAGGTTGCCCATATTGTATCAATATCTTCAACAATTGATTTTTTCACACGGGTATCGTCTACTTCAATGCTTGAAACTTCAACCTGACCCAAATCAGATAATAGAATATCTCCAACTTTCAATTCATCACTTGGAGATAATTCGATTGAAGTTTTATGAGATTGATTTTGCTCAGAAATGATGAGCCTATACATTTTAGGTTTTTTAGCAGCAACAACATCTTTAAAAACATGACCGCAGTCAAAGCATTTCAAAAGATATTCTTCCATAAATTTCTTTTTAGATTCCTTTTGTTTTGAGTTTAAAATTTCAATATCATCAGAACCACAAATAGGACATTCCATATTATGCCTCCTTAAAAAAATAAATTAATCATCTTTTAGATAGTGATTTACCAAACCGCCATCTTCTAAAATATTTAACATGAAATCTTTGAACGGTTCAAAGCTAACAGATTCGCCGGAAGTTTCATTAACCAAACTTCCTTTGGACAAATCAATCTTTATTATGTCTCCATCCTTAGCTTCAATATCACTTACAATAACAGGCAAGCCTATGTTAATTGCATTTCTATAAAAAATTCTTGCAAATGATTTAGCGACAATAGCATCAACGCCTGCAGTTTTAATGGCCACAGGAGCCTGTTCACGTGAAGACCCACATCCAAAGTTTTCACCGGCAACAATAACATCACCTTTCTGAACATTTTTAGTGAAATCCGGCCTTTCTCCTTCCAGAACATGGTCTGCTAAATCCTGAGGATTGAATGTTCTTAAATACCTGCCTGGAATAATAACATCAGTATCTATATTTTCACCAAAAGTCCAAGTCTTTCCACAAATAATATCCATAATAATCACTATTTAGTAAGAACATGGCCATGATTTTGAGCTTTTGTTGTTATAACAATTCCATCATCGCCAACATAATCTTTAATTTCCTGTACAATATGTTTGTTAGTTTCATCATAAAATGAATAAACCGTTGGTCCAAAAGAACTCATTCCAACAGCATAAGCACCGATTTCGGTTAATTTTGCCATTAACTTTTTAATATTATCCGCTTGAAGTTTAACTTCAATACTTTTAAATCCTATGGTTTGTATTTTATTTATTGTATTTCCAAAGCAAGGCAAATCTTTTTCAAGTAAAAATGGTATCATATTGACGAAAACCAAATGAGAGAATAATTCCACTTCCTTACGGTCAATCGGACAATATTCCTGGAATATGTTAACTTCCTTCTGACCATTGACACTGACATCTGATTTTAAAATAACCAGCAGTACGCCCCATTCATCAGGAAATTCATAACGGCCAAACAACTGTGGAGGACTAGCCTTAGAAGCTGAAGAAGGTAAAAAAGAATCCTTTTCTTTTCTGCTATGGCCACCATCAACAATAAATCCGCCATGATCAAATGCAAAAACACCGATACCGGAAGTTCCGCCACGTCCGGTGATTTTACCTAAAGTATAACCGTTAGCTTCCTCACCAATATGTTCAGTAATGATTTTTCCAGTGGACAAAGCGATTTGGGTTCCGGAACCCAAACCTGAATGGGGAGGATATGCACTGTCAACCCTAAAATAAAATCCTTCATCAACGCCGTAATAATCTATGACCTTTTGAGAAGCATTGGTGATTTTTTTAATGCATTCACTTTTAATTTCATCGGTGAAATTAAATTCTTCATTGAAATCTATTGTTATTCCTTTTTCGGCACTTTCGCCATATAAAATAAAGTTAGGTTCCTGAATAGTTAAGCCGATTCCCCCATCAAGCCTGCCGTAAGAACCATTCATATCAATAAGACCTAAATGAAGTCTGGAAGGTGATTTAATATACATAACTTAAAGCCTCGGAAAAAAAATTATTTTTTAGATCTTTTAAATTCTTCTGAAAATTTTTCTTCGACATTTTCACGATACATTGAGTTATAAGTACAGAATGGAATGATTCTACCATCAGGAGTTGCGTAATGAATTACACATTTTTTAACTCTATCTTCATCAAAGTTAAACGGATCCATGAAATGCATACATGAAATAAGCATAGCATCTTTTGAAAAATCGCCTAAAGCCTCATAAGACCTTTTTGTAAATACATTGACTAAAATCTTTTTAACATCCATATTTTCAGGAGCCTTATCTGAGTTAATAAGTTTTGGAATGGCTTTAGTAGCACTGGCTAAAACTCTTTGCTTTCTTCCAAAACCTCCTTTTTCCAATTTTTCGGCTAATTCTGCAGATTTTTTAAATAATCCATCAACATCAATGAAATCAGTAATCGGTATCAATTTATCCTTACCCGGACCCTCAGTTTTTTCTCTGAACACATAAGTAGCTATACCACAATGTTGATGACAGTTAAGAGTTACGGATGGTTTTCCACCATCAAGAGCACCAATAAAGTTAGCAATAGGTTCAACGGAAGATGGAGGATAGAAATCTGTAGTTTTTACTTCACCATCAGTTTGATCTTCTATAATCTGAATAAAGTCAGGAATAGTAATTCTTTGTTTTTCCACTTGGTCTGAAGGAGTTCTTCCTGCAAATGAAACAGGCTGGAAATTAACTCCATAAACATTTTCATTGTGATCGAAAGCAAATTTAATAATTTCTCCAACCTGGTGGTCATTAACACCTTTAATTAAAGTAGGAACCAATACTACGCCCAAACCTGCTTTTCTACAATTTTCAATTGCATCTAATTTATACTGAAGCAAATCTCTTCCCCTGTTGTTAATATAAGGTTCTGGAGTCACACCATCGAATGCCAAATAGACTGTATTTAAACCAGCATCATTCAGTTCTTTAGCCAAATTTTCTTTCATTGCTAGTTTCAAACCGTTTGTAGCTATTTGAACATGGGTAAATCCTTCTTCTTTTGCCATTTTAACTAATTCAACAATGTCTTTTCTGACAGTGGGTTCACCACCAGCATATTGGATAGCTGGAGCAGGATTAGGTTTTAAGTTCCTTAAATTTCTAAGCATTTGTCTAATTTCATCTTGAGTAGGTTCAAATAAACGTCCTGAAACAGCCGCATTAGCAAAACAAACCGGACATCTTAAATTACACCTATTTGTGACATCAATCAATCCCAATACTGTTGATGTCTCATGTTTTGAACAAAGCCCACAATTAGATGGACAAGAAGAAATATCATCCACACAGGGATTTTCTACAGAAGTAATTGAAGGTTCATAATCATTAACCCTATCATAAGTCTCAACGTCATTCCAGTAAGTGTTAACAAACTCCCCATGCTGATTACACGTTTTTTTAATATAAACTTTTCCTCCCTCATCATAAACTTCAGCATCAAGAGGTTTACCGCACTCTGGACATAAACTTTTTGTATTTTTAATTTTCAAAAAATCACCTAACTAACAAACATAACTCATAATACAAAAACATAATATAATTAAATATAGTTAATTTAATATTTATACTTATTTAAAATTTATATACTTTAATGATTAATATTAATAATTAAATAAAATTTATTGGAGTAACTAAAAAATGAGCTTTGATTTTACCGCAATAGCAATTGTTTGTATCGCAGTTTTATACTTTTTACTTCCTGCATACATATCCAACAGTGGAGGATTGATTTTTGGTGGAGGAAAACCACTGGACTGCGGAAAAACAGACTCCAAAGGTAATCGTTGGATTGGAGACGGTGTGACCTGGAGAGGTTTAATCGGAGGAACGATTTTAGGAACTCTTATTGGAGCAATACAAGGATATTACGGGCCAAGTTTACTCGCATCATATGGGCAATATATAACAACCCCAATAGCTATTGGAGTTTTGAATGGCCTTATAATTGGGTTTTTACTTGCATTTGGGGCACTTGTCGGTGATGCGTTAGGCAGTTTCTTGAAAAGAAGATTGGGGATTGGCCGTGGAAAACCTGCACCCATACTTGATCAAATTGATTTTTTAGTAGTTGCACTGTTATTTGCTTCACTTGTTGTTAATTTCAGTTTGGAATTTATTATAATAGCCGTTGTATTAACAATGATAATTCATTTAATATCAAATACCGGTGCATATTTACTTGGAATAAAAGATGTATGGTATTAACCAACATACTTTGACTTTCCACCCAAAAGACCATCATTTTCATCATAATAAATAGTTTTACCTGATTTAAAAGCCCTATTTTTAGCATTAACTGCAAGTTCATCAGCCTTATTATTCCATCGGTTGGATGAATGGCCTTTCACTTTTATAAACTTCAAAATACAGGATTTAACTTTAATATCAGCCATCAATTTCCAAATGGCTTTAATGAGTTTTAAATTCTTGATAGGCTTGCCGTCACTTTTTTTCCAGCCTCTTTTCTGCCAATTTATAGCCCATTTAGTAAATATGTCAATGCAGTATGATGAATCTGAATATATTTCAACAACGTCTCCCGATTCAGACCTTAAAAGAAAATCCCTCATGGATGCATAGATTGCATACAGTTCCATTTCATTATTGGTAGTTAAGGGACAGCCCCCACAACGGACACAATCCCCATTATTATCAACTAAAAGTACGAAAGCCCAACCGCCAGCTTCACGAAGATATTTTCCATTTTTTCGAATCATTGTGGCTGCGCCGTCAGTATAATATTTGAAATTAGCCATGTTAATCATTTAAATATTTGTTCATCATTACGGAAGTTCCAACAGCAGGCGCTACAACACATTCCTCATCAGTTAAAATATCGCCCATGGATTTAACTTCAAGGCCCAATAACTCTGCTGCAGGCCTATCTAAAATATCTTTTCCCAAACCAGTAGTAATGATTAAATCCAATCCTTGAGTTTGATGAACCTGTTTTAAGCCATCGGCAATCTGTTCTATCTGCTTTTGATGGATGAATTCTGAAATTTCCACAATATCATCCATGGATAACATCTCCAAATCCGCACATACAACACGGGCTATTCTCTTTGCACAATCGGTTTTAGATTTGGATTCTCCGTCAAAAGTATCACATACATAGTCGTCTTCACTGATTAAATCCAAAACGGTGTAAACATCCGCAGTCTGTGCAAATAGCTCGCTTGCTACGCGATACTTTTTCCCATCAAATTCAATTTTATCCAAAAAGCTGGCAAGGTTAGTTCTTAAAGTACCTGTATATACCAATTCGCCTGTTGCAGACCTATCAAAATCGGATTTGCCTATTGCACATTCCTTTCCATTTTTAATTGGTATAATGTCTGTTGTGGTGCTTCCAGTATCTATGAAAATGCAGTTATCAGATATTAATGTTGCAATCTGGGCCGTTGCAATCCAATTTGCTGCTGCCGCCTTAAGAGGAGTCTTTTCAATCTCTTCCTTTGACATCATGCCGTCAATTCCGACATAAGCAATCGGACAGGAAAACGTGTCTTCACACTTTCTAACAACATCCAAAACTCCATCTTTTTTAGTATCGTAAGCATCAACAAGTTCAGCGGTCATTGATATGCCGACAGCATCTATTTCAGATACCGGACAGATGTTTTCAATCAATTCCACCAACACTTCTGACAAATCATCATTATTACTCCACATCGGAAGATAGGCAAAATCAACTTCTATATTTTTAATCTCATCATTTTCAAAGTCAATAATGGCCAAATCAGTGTTTGCTCCGCCAATGTCAAAACCTGCAATTTTCATGTTTTAAATTCTCCTAATCTCTAGATTGTCGCCTTGTTTTTTGAATTCCACTTTACCATCCAAGGAGATGTCAGTTTCTTCAATTGTACCTTCAATTATTGTTTTTGCTATGTTAAAGTTAGCAATCTGTTTAAGTCCAACATAAGGTGTTGTAAATCTTGAGTTGACTTCAAGCAGATATATCGGATAAATGTCATCATCATTGCTTATCAATAAATCAACGCCAACAAAACCGTTTAAGCCTTCAATGGATTCGCAAGCCTCTTTTGCAATTGAAAAAGCCTCATCCTTTAAATCACTGTCAAATGGAAGCATTCCTCCAACATAAGTGCCCTTATCATTTTCAAGTTTTACAAACTGTTTATTCAAACTTATAGGCGTTGCCTTTCCATCACTGCAGATTAGACTAACGCTTACATCTTCACCGTCAATGTATTCCTGAACAATAATTCTTGATTGCGGAGGAAATATTTGCTCCAAATCATAGCTTAAATCATTAATGTCTTCAATTATTACTATATCTTCACAGTCAACACCAATTAACGGTTTTATTATTAATTTAAGTGGAGTTAAAGGATCTTCCGCTTGCCATTTTTCATGCAAGTTTGTGATTGCCCTTTTCCAATAGCCTTTAGAATCTATTTTAAATCTGAAAGTTCTTGGTTGAGGCACGTTATTTGAAATGCTTTCATAAGTTAAAGATTTATCTGATGCTATAAGACAGGCTTCACTTGATGAAGTGAAAATGGACACACCATTATCCTCCAAAATCTTTGTTATATTATATAAATTATTCTCATTTTCGGCTGAAATGAAAATTGCCTTATTGAAATTTGAAGCATTGTCTTCAAGCCAGGAAATAATGTCTGTATCAATCAATATCGGATTGACATTATCATAATCAGATATGATACTTTCATAGGATTTGTTTACAACAACATCCAAATTATAATCAGACAAATCATCTATTAAAGCAAATAACAGGGCTTCTGCTTCTGAAATTATACATTTGTCTTTTTCACCTGAAGCGGTAAAATACTCAAACACTAAAATTGAATCATCATTTGTATTCATCATAAGTAACACACATTCCTTTTAATTTTAAATTATCAACTGGAAAACGCATTTTCTCTCCATCAAAAAGCATATGGATTGAAGCATTATTTCTATCTTCAAACTCATTAACAGTAATATCCTCATCAACAGAAGTCATTTTTCTTTCAAATGAAGACATTATATTTTCAGGAGCCCTAATATCCAGTAATCCATCATCATAATATTTTTGAATTGCATCAACAGTTAATTTTGCTGAGTCTCCTTGACCATATGGATTTGGAGCATTTTTCATCTTTTCTGCAAATTCCTTATCATTCAATATCTTATTTGCATTTTCTAAAATTACATCCTTATCTGAGCCAACCAAGATATTTCCACCTGCAGATACTGTCTCAGGCCTTTCCGTATTATACCTTAATGTTAAGGCCGGAACATTTAGCGTTATAGCTTCTTCCTGAAGACCTCCTGAATCAGTTAATATTAAAGTTGATTTGGATGTTAACTGTAAAAAGTCCAAATATCCCACCGGCTTAATAATATGAACATGATTTAAATTATTTAACTCATCGAAAAGACCGAATCCCTGTAAAGTCTTTTTGGTTCTTGGATGTATCGGAAAGATAATATTCATGTCACTTAACTCTTTTAGGGCATCAATAATATTGCCAACCCTTGATTTATCATCCACATTTTCTGCCCGGTGCATCGTTAAAGTTAATATATTATCCATATTGTCAATGTCCAAATCAGCAAGGGACTCTTCATCAAAACCTCTTTTTTTAGCTATTTCCAAATGCCTAAAGCAAGCATCGACAACAGTGTTTCCTGTTATGAATAAATTCTTTCTTGAATATCCTTCGGCCAATAGATTAATAGCTGACTGTTCGGTTGGAACAAAATACATTGTAGATGTTACATCACAGACCCGGCGGTTTACTTCTTCTGGCATTGTCATGTCAAATGACCTAAGCCCTGCTTCAACATGACCAACGGCAATGTGCAATTTGGAAGCCACCAAAGAACCGGCAAGCACAGCATTGGTATCTCCTTGAACCAGAACGATATCGGGTTTTTCATCCATTAAAACCTCTTCAATACCATCCATCATTAAGGCAGTTTGCTTTGCATGAGATCCGGAACCCACACGAATGTTATAATCTGGAGCCGGAATTTCAAGGTCTCTAAAAAAGTTATCTGACATTTCCTTATCATAATGCTGGCCAGTGTGAAGAATAGTTAAATCAATTCCTCTTTTAATAATTTCATCAATGATTGGAGCCATCTTAATAATTTCGGGCCTTGTTCCAAGTACAACAGCAATCTTCATAATATCACTTTACTATTATATATTGCATTTAAATTAATAAAAATTTTTATCAAAATTAGAAAAACTGATTAAAATTCTTGTTTTATTCTTTTGATGGTATATCTTGCATAAGTATAGTTTAAAATAGATGCAAGCATCCTACCTACAGCAAGACCTGTCCAAATACCGACCAAACCCCAATTCAAAACAATACCGAATAAATAAGTGAAACTGACTGTGAAAATTACTTCCCTTATGATTGTCCAGGCCAAACTTGTCGTTCCTCGACCGATTCCCTGATACATGAAACTGGAAGGCATTCCCATTCCAACTAAAAGTAAACCGAAAGAGGCTATTCGTAAAAATCTAGTAATTTCTGGGACTAAATTAGCAGTTTCAGGAGTATAAGCGAAAAGCAATGACAATTGAGGTGCAAATATGACTAGAATAAAGAGCACAACAACTCCAAACAACATTGCGAATTTTGTACCGTAAGAATGGGTTCTTGAAAGATAATCACTGTTTCTTGCACCATATGCGCTTCCGCTGACAGCCGCAACAGCACTACCGATAGCAGTGAGAGGCATTATTGCAAATAAATATAATCTTTGACCAGAAGTGAATGCTGCAATACCATATTCGCCTGCAATTGAAGAGATGAATATTAAATATATGCTCATTGCAAGAGACATCATGAACATGTCAAGAGAAGCCGGAATACCTACCTTTAAAATATCAAAAGCTATTTTAGAGTCGAAATTAAAATCTTTAAAAGTGACATGAACATAAGTGTCTTTTTTTACTAAAATCCAATACATTATAACGGTAGCTGCACCTAGAGAGCTCAAAATTGTTGCAAGAGAAGCTCCTGCTGAGCCCAAATTTAAGAGATATATGAAAACCGGATCCAAAATAAAATTAAGAGCAACAGAAACAATCATGGCATACATTGCCCTTTTCATGTCTCCTTCACCACGAAGAATGCCGCTTCCACCGTTAGCCAGCATGAATGCAAATAAACCTAAAAATAAAGGAGTTCCATATTTAAGTCCTTCGGCTAAAGACTGGCCGGATGCCCCATAAGTTCTAATTAATGGTTCCTGAACAAAAAGCAAAAGGATTGTTAACAAGATTGAAGCCGCCACAAATATTAAAATAGCATGTGTAGCCGATTTATTGGCTCTTTCATGATCTTTTGCACCGACAGCACGGCTGATACTGCTTGTAGCACCATTTCCAAGACCAACACTTACACCATTTAGAATCATGAAAATAGGAGTTACAAAACCTATTCCTGCAATTGCTGCCTGGCCTAATCCTGCAACCCAAATTCCATCAACGATATTGTAAGATGCTGTTAAAAGCATTGAAATCATTATTGGAATAGCTAATTTCCTTACAGCTATTTCAGGTTCTCCCCTCATCAGTTCAACATTTTTATTGGCCATTATCAAATCAACCCTGATACAAAAAAAACTTTTTATTGTTATATATGAAAATTTTCATTGAAAAATATTTGCAAATCAAGAAATCAATGACATTACACTTACCAATAATTTGTTTTAAAATAACATTTAAAACATTCAAATGTCATAGATAGTATTATCAAACAATTTTATAGTTTTGATGAGAGGATTTTATGTTAGAAAATTTTTTCAATTTTAAGGAAAATGGTACAGATTTTAAAACGGAAATTATCGCAGGAATTACAACATTTCTCGCAATGGCTTACATTTTAGGTGTTAACCCATCAATGTTGGCCGATGGAGGAATGCCTGCAACAGGAGTGTTTTTTGCAACAGCACTTTCATCAGGAATTGCATGTATCATAATGGGCCTTGTTGCTAAATACCCTGTCGGACTTGCTCCAGGAATGGGTCTGAATGCACTGTTTACCTATACAATCATACTGGAAATGGGAAATAGCTGGGAAACCGCTCTGGCAGCAGTATTTGTCTCAAGCATAATATTTTTAATAATAACCGTTTCCGGTTTAAGGGAAAAAATATTAAATATAATCCCTATTGACTTAAAATTAGGTATAGGTGCAGGTATAGGATTTTTCTTGGCATTTTTAGGTCTTAAGAGTTGTGGAATCATTATTGATGATCCGTCAACACTTGTTTCAATGGGAGGACTCGTCTCTCCACCAGCTCTTCTTGCATTAATAGGCATTATAATTACTTTAATACTATTTGTTCAAAGAGTGCCTGCCGCAGTATTTTTCGGTTTGCTTGCAACGGCAATTATCGGATTGATATTTACACTGTTCGGATTTGGCGCGGGAGATCCATTAATGCCTTCTATTCCATCACATGTTGTAACTATGAATCTTGATACATCCTTATTCGGTGGATTTGCCAAAGGATTCACGCAGCTGTTCTCGAATATTCCTAATTTGATAATGATGGTATTTTCATTGGTATTCGTTACGTTCTTTGACACAACAGGAACATTGATGACCATTGGAAGACAGTGCGGATTTGTTGATGAAGATGGAAATGCTGATGGAATTGAAAAAGCATTTTTAAGTGATGCTGTGGCCGGAATAATCGGTTCAATCTGCGGTACAAGTACCGTAACCGCTTATGTGGAAAGTGCAACAGGTATCGGTATTGGCGGAAGAACAGGTCTTGCAGCGGTTGTGACCGGAATTTTATTCCTATTGTCAATATTCATCTCCCCATTAGTCTTGTCATTGTTTACATCATCTGTAACTGCAGCCGCATTGGTTATTGTCGGAATATTAATGGTTGGCCAGCTGAAAGAAGTAAACTGGCAAAGTACAGTTGTTGCTGCATCAGTATTCATGACAGTAATAATGATGCTTTTAAGTTACTCAATATCCATCGGTATTGCATGGGGATTCGTAACATACTCCATTGGATCAATAGCTAAAGGCGAATATAAAGAAATGGGAATAGGAATCTGGATTCTTGCAATAATCTTTATAATATATCTGTTCTTTGGACTTTAGTTGTATGGATTTATTTCATACAACTTTAATTTTTTAAGTGATTGAAATGATTAAAAAAATATCATTAATATTAATAATATTTATTTTTTGCATAAGTGCAGCATACGCTTCCAATCTCAACACTTTAGAGATACCTCATGATTTTTCAGGAAAAAAAGCGGACGGCCAATTTTTCATGCCAAAAGCATATGATAATCCCAGATTTCTAATTGAAGAATATAATGAAAGTGGAGTCAACTTTAAAAATTCATCAACATATAAATTTTGGCCAAGTGATGAAAAAGACATCTATTTCATTAGAAACCAAAAGATAAGTGACTTGGGTGCAATCGAACTGGTTAAGATTGACGGTAAAAAGTACACCGTTTCAGTATTGTATGCCATCACAATAACAGATGAGGACTATATGCAGGATGCAGTCAATTATCTAAAGGAATTTAACCAGAAAAACAACATTACACCAATAGCCCCATGAATTTTTTCAAAACTAGATTAAATCATCCAAACTTTTTATCATGGATTCGCGGATTGCATATTTCTTCTGCAGATTATCCAGTGAATCTATTAAATCTTTTTTAAAACGATTGCATGCATAATCATCATATTTAAATTTAATGCCATCATATTGGATATCCATTAAAATCAAATACTCGGCTTCCATTACCTTAATATATGCTCTTGGAGAGTCTTCAGGAGGATTTAATAAGTCATAAACATCATCCAAAGTCATTTTATCCTGTGCAACCTCTACAAAAACCCTCATCATCTTTCGAACCATATTCCATAAAAAGGATTCCCCATAAATATCTATGAATATTGGAGATATTGTATCATGAAGGTTTGGAAATTCCCTTTTGTGATAATCATCCAAGTCCACCTTTGTGATTTTAATGTCATCAACTGTTCTTGTAGTTGTCTTTTGAAATCTTTTTGTAAAATTGGTGAAGTTATGGGTTCCCTTAAAGACTTCTGCAACTTCATTTAACTTATCAATATCCAAATCCCGGAATAACAAATAACGATACTGTCTCATTTGAGCATATCTCGGTTTGAATGCATAACGAACAGGAGCGCTAGCCAAAATCTGAATATCATCCGGAAGACTGTTATTGATTTCATTTACCCTAACTTCCTTTTCGGACTGGAAACTGATTACATTGCCCAAACTATGAACCCCTGCATCAGTTCTGCCGGCTATTCTGAATCTGGACTTTTTTAAATCATCTATATAATTCAATTTCCTTAGATGATATATTAATTCCTCTTCAACTGTTCTTACGTCAGGCTGCCTTTGAAAACCATGAAAATTAGTTCCGATATATCCAATTTTTAGTGCTGTTCTTTTCATCAGTATAACTTTTTAATTTAATATAAAATAAATTTTAAGAAAAATTATATTAACAAAATGTGTATAACATACCAATATGGATAATAAGAACATCATTATCATCTTATCAATTATTGCAATCCTATTGGCTATTGGAGTTGTTTTGGAAGTTTTTGTCTTGAATAATTCAAATGTTGATAATGTCAATTCAACAACAGAGAATACAACAATAGACACCAACGTAACCACAATTTCATCAGATTCACAGAATAATGACCAGAATTCAATTGATGCAAACAGGCCAAGAAATAATCCGAATTACAAAGGATATACTCCAATGCATGAAAGTGAAGTGACATCAGACGGCTGGAATCCAAAAGAACATGAGACTTACCGTGAAAGTATTGGCGGCGGAAGAGAAAAAATACACTACGATGACGGATACTTCACAATCGTGGATGAAAACGGATACATTATAACATACGGTTATGCTTAAAAAAAGTACTTTTAAAAGTTGAAAACATCATAACATGACGGCATATTGAAAAACAGAAGATGGCGTATTGATTTCTAAACCTTGAATGTTTTTATCCATATGCACTGTTTTTAAGTCATCATTAGCATCCAAAATAGTAATAAATCCCATTTTAGTCCAAAATTCAATAGCTCCAGGCAGTGTTTTATGGGTATGCAAATAAATCTCTTCATAAGCACAGCAATTAGCAAAATTTTCAGCAACACTGAACATTTTAGAAGCTAAACCGCAGCGCCTATATTCTTCCCTAACAAATAATCTCCATATACTGGACGTAGTGTCTCTTGAAAACTGTCCTCTAAATTGAGGAAAATCCTTATCATAAGATCTTATGCCGATTGTTGCTATGATTTCACAATTTTCATTATAAGCAACAAAAAAATTATTTCTTTTAGGATTAACATAATATTCTTCCATATTTACAATGTCCTGATGCCATTTTGGAATATATCCATATCCAAATTCCTTTTTTATTTGAGAAAATAAAAATTTTTGAACATTAGAAATCATTTCTGAATCATTTATGAGTTTCTTTATGATAACTTTCATTTTGACACCGCACAAAAAGTAATACTTATTATATATTAATTTATTAATACAGTAATACTTTTTAATAAAATTTGAATACTTACTAATATTTATAAAGTAAAAAATAGTATTTAAAGATTTTTATTTGAAAATGAGCAAAAGATACCAACAATGACTAATCATTAATACTAATCAATCTTTTAATTAGATAATCCGCCCAGAGCATTGTAATATTATTTGATACAATTTCGCCTAAAACTATACCCATCCAGGCACCCCAAACACCATATCCTAGAAAAACACCAAATAAAACTGCAAAAAATATTGTAAAACCCGTTTCTCTCATAATTGTCTGAAACATTGCAGTGATACCCCTACCAATTCCCTGAAAAACATATGTTGAAGCTACACCAACTGCCATTGTAGGGTAATAAATTACAATCCATTGAAGGAAATTAGTTAACTCTGACGCTATTCTAACACTTGTGCCTGAAGATGTAAAAATAAATGCAAGATTTCCTGCAAATACATTCGTTAAGATAGCAACGATAAATGCAATTATTATTGAAATTTTCATTGCATACCTGTGGGCAATCTTAATGTTTTCATAGTTTTTTGCACCGTAATTTGCAGCTATCACACTGATTAATGTGGTCCCAATAGCCAATAGGGGAGTTGTTCCGATAATCACTATTCTCCAGCCTGTTGAATAGACGGCAACCGAATCTGTTGATCCGACATAAGTCAGAAGTGCTGAAAAGACTGCAGCAAAAAATGCATTGTTTAAAAGCTGAATGCTTGCGGGAATACCTACTTTAATGATATCTTTTGAAATATCCCTTTTAAAATCAAAATTGGAAAGAATAGGCTTTAAATAGGTATCTTTTTTAACATAAAACCAATAAATTAGAATTAAAATCACGAATATTGATGAAATGATGGTTGCAACAGCCGCACCCTTAACGCCCAAATTCAATGCATAAATAAAAACAGGATCTAAAATCATGTTTAAAATGGCTGAACCCACCATAGCATACATTGGCCTTTTTGTATCACCTTCACCCCTAAAAATACCATATAACGCATTGGAAAGGATAATAAAAATAGACCCCAAAAGAATTATTACCCCATAATCAGTAGCATAGCCAATGGTTTGGCCCGCACCCATAGCATTCAGAATAGGATTTAATAAAATTAATAATATTATTGTTATAACTAATGAAACAATGATATTGATTATAATTGAATGAATTGAAGCATTATCAGCCTTTTGTTTATTTCCTTCACCAAGATATTTTGATAATGCAAAAGCCGCACCGGAACCTAAACCATTTCCAAATCCAACTAAAATCATGAATATTGGTGTGAAAAATCCAACGCCTGCAAGAACATCGGCACCAAGACCAGATACCCAAAAAGCATCGATTAAATTATAAAAACTCGTTATGAGCAATGAAATAATCAATGGTATGGACATGTTAATTAATGCTTTTTTAGGATTTTTAAGCATTAAATCTACACCATTTGATGAATCATTACTAAACATATGTAAATATTAAAATTTATTCAAATATAAAACTAATTATGTTGTTGGAATTTTCCAAACAACTTACTTCATCAAATTCATCATCACGAAAAATATTTTTTAGATGACATGTAATTGTGTTCTTCTTTAAAAATAAAGATAGGGAGTTAAAATCCTCCCAAAATATACTAAAGTTTATTTATCTCATTGAAATGCAAAATATCATCACATATAACTTCAAGTAATTCGGGATCATGACTAACTGCTAAAATACCAATATTATTGGCTTTAGCATGTTTGATAAGCGCATCCCAAATTTGCACCTGAGTTACAGCATCAAGCATTGTAGAAATCTCATCAGCAATGATGAATTTTGTCTTCGGATTAAGAGCTCTGATTATACTGAAACGTTGCAATTCCCCACCGGAAAGCTCGCTTGGCCAACGTGTCAACCAGGAATCTTTTAAACCAAAAGTGTCTTTCAATTCCTGAGTAGGAGTCCATGCTTCATTCAATACCTTTTCCATCTTCCATTTAGGATTCATTGTCTTTTCCGGATGTTGGAAAATTAATTGCACCGGATAATAATCCTTATCTGGAATTTTATTGCCATCAATAGTTACATTACCAGAATAATGAGAAATATAACCTGCTAGGATTTTGCATAAAGTGGATTTTCCACTACCACTATCCCCGATTAATCCGATAATCTGATTATTATTGACAGATAATGAAACATCCTTTAATATTTGTCTTTTCTTATTATATGAAAAGGAAATGTTTTCCGCTTTAAGCTCCATCGTTAGCCTCCTTGAAATTGAAACACCTAATCATTACACCATCATGTTCTTCCAGTTCCGGAATGTTATTTTCACATTTGTCCAAGCGTATAGGGCAGTTTTCGTAATATGGACATCCATGAACCTCACCCAATGGCTGAACACCCTCAGTTAACTTAAAGCCATTTCTTGGCAGTGAATTAATCAGGGCTTTTGTATATGGATGCAATACATTATCGGCATTCTTGAAGTTTTCTACACGATTGATTTCAATAACATAACCTGAATAGAATATTGCAACTCTATCAGCAGTCTTTAGGGCAACATCGATTTCATGAGTAATCAGCAAAACACCTTTACCATGATTTTTTAGGTTTTTGATGTCCTGTATTGTCTCTTCAACACTTTTAGCATCAAGTCCCGGTGTCGGTTCATCAGCAATTAACAAATCAGGATCCCCTATTAAAGCAGTAGACAACAATACCTTTCTTGCCATACCTCCAGACAATTCGAAAGGATATAAATCATCCACACTTTCATCAAGACCATATCTGGAAAAGATTTCTCTTTGTCTTATCTTCTTCTCTTTGTGTTCAGCCTCATCCTTACATTCACCAATGGCCTGTTCAGACACTTTCATTAAAGGGTCCAAGTAGTTTACGGATTGAGGTATTAAACAGATTTCTTTACCCCTTAATTTTTCCTTTAACCCTTGGTCCAAAACGGCTCCCTTATATTTAAGTTCACCTGTTACATTAGCATTGTAAGGCAAAATACCTAAGATTGAATGAGCCAAAAGGCTTTTTCCTGAACCACTGGAACCCAATACCGCAACGATTTCACTTTCATTGATATCTATTGTCAAATCAGATATTACCTTCGAATCGTGCCTATTTAATCCCTGAACGTACTGAGTAAAAGATATTGATAAATTATTTACTTCCAATAAATTTCCCATAATATCACCAAAATCCTAGTTATTCGCCTCTGAAGGATCAACTAACCGTTTCAAGTTTTCTCCAATAATATCGAACAGCAAGACAACAATCAATAATGCAATACCTGGGAAGAACGCTAACCACCAGGCACCCATAGCAAGATAGGTCATTGATTCAGATAGAATGATACCTATTGCAGGTTCGTGTGGTGACAGACCAAATCCAAGGAATGTTACGCTTGATTCGTGCATGATTGCATGCGGAAATACTAATAATGTTCCTACAAATATTTGAGACAATACTAAAGGCAAAATGTGCTGTCTAGCAATCCATAATTTACTTTTTCCAAATTTCCTGGATAGATTAACATATTCGGATGTATTAATCTGCAATACTTCGGCTCTAAGTACTCTTGTTAGATTTACCCAATGTGAAAATGCAACTGCCATAGTTACACCAAATGCACCTTTACCCAATGCAATGGAAATCATCATGATTAACAATATATGGGGAATTGATGCGAATAAATCGATTAACCAGGATACAAATTCATCGCAGTATTTATTGAAGCTTGCAACAAATGCCAAGATTGTGGCGATTATACTTGAAATTATTGAAGCTCCCAGCCCAATCATGATACTTAAGCTTAAACCTTTTAGTGTTCTAATTAACATGTCCCTTCCCATCCAGTCTGTTCCGAAAGGATGTGAAAATGAAGGGGCTTGCATTTTTATTGAAAAGTCAGTAGGTAAATTACCATTGATTAATGTTCCAGAAATGAAAATAATTAATAAAACTAATCCCGTAAGTCCAATAGTTAAAAGGGTTTTCTGCCTTAAGTTCAAGCTACTGAATAAGCCTTTATTGTACCATGGAGTTTTATTCATCGTCCTCACTCCTTATTCTTGGGTCGACATATTCATAAATTATATCAGCAATAAGGTTTCCTGCAAATACGAATATGGCAGATATGATAACAATTCCAAGCAATAATGGAACATCTGACCTTAAACCTGCAGCCACTGTTGCTTGACCGATTCCAGGGTAGGCAAATACCTGTTCAACAAGAATTGTTCCGCCGAATAATTCATTGAATGACATGAACTGGATTGTGATTGCTGGAAGTAAAATGTTTCTGATTCCATGATTTTTTATTATTCCCCAAAAACTTTCGCCCCTTGCCTTTGCAAATAATACATAATCACTTTTTTTAACGGATATCAGTTTATCTCTTGTGTACATCGTTAAAGAAGCAATTCCTACAATACTTAATGTTATTGCAGGCAGTATTAATCTGTATAGCCATTGCCAAAATGTTACAGTATCGGATAATTGTCCAATAGGTACTGAAAGTCCAATAGGGAACCATCCTAAATATACTGAAAAAACCATTAAAAGTACTAATCCTACCCAAAAAGTTGGTGTGGATTGTAATATGTAACAATAAGTTTTAATTGCCTTATCGGTTAATGTTCCTTCTTTTGCACCTGCAATTACACCTAATCCAAAACCTACAACAGCAGATATTACCCAAGAAACTGCCATAAGAGTAAATGAAGCTGTGAATTTTTGTACAATTACTTCAGTTACAGGAACTCTATATATTAATGAAAAACCCATGCTTCCAGATGCAAGGGTTTGAAGCCAACCCATTACCCTTTCACCTAAAGACAGGTTTGTTCCCCAATATTCTCCCATAATTGCTAACTGTTCCTGACTGACAATTCTTTGTCCAAGATAAGCTTTAACAGGGTCAATTGGAGATAATTGTATCATGATAAAACTGATTGCTGCAATAACAATTAATAGAATTAGTAATCTAATAGCTTTATATCCAAAAAATTTAACTAATCTTTTATTGTTAATTTTAATCATCTCTATAAATTTTGTCTAAAAAAAGAATTAAAAAAATGATTTATTTATAATAAACCATCTTTTTTAATTTAACTAAGCTTTTGTTGCGTTTGTTGCGTTAAGACGAGTCCAATCGTAGATATTACCCCAAATATCTCCACCGTGTGGGTATATAAGAGCAGTACTATTGGAAATATTTAAATCATCACGAACCATGTAGGTGTAATCCATAGTTCCAATCCAAAGGTATGGATAGTTTGAATTAGCTTTTTGTGATGCTTGAGACCAGGTAGCATATGAACTGTTTACTTCTTGTCCCATAGCGGAATCAATTAATGCATCCACGGCTGTATCATTAAGAGCTTCTGGGTTATCATAACCTTCACCAGCTACTCTTGAATCATATTGGTGTTCGATTGAATATGGGTCAGCAGAACCGAATCCCCATACTACAGCTACAGTACTGGCTTCAGGGTAGATTTCATCAAAGCTTTTACCTACAGGAGTGATTTCAATACCGAATTCTTTAGCTTGTTCAGCAACGGTTACTGCAATAGCTTGTCTTTCAGTTGCTTTTGCACTGTAGTCAATTTGGAATGAAGCTTTTGTTCCATTTTTCTCTACGATTCCGTCACCGTCAGTATCATTCCATCCAGCAGCTGCAAGTACGGATTTTGCTTTGTCAACGTCTCCGTCTTGAATTTGAGCATCGTATGCCCAAGGCAATTGACTAGCTACACCGTTTACAGTTAAGTTACCATATCCGTTTAATGCACCATCAATTAATGCTTGTCTGTCAATACCAACAGTCAATGCTTCCCTTATAGCAGGATCTCCAGTTACATTGTTACCCATAGAACGGTTTTCAGAACCAATGGTTTTACCGTCATCCATCTGGGTAGGCAAGGAAATTCCACGCACATCAATAGAATCGAAGTATTCTAAGTGGTAGCCGTCAACAGTTTCGTTAGCGTAGGATACTGGTACTTCTGCAATGTCCACATCACCGTTTTTAACTGCTGCAAATGCTGCATCAGAGTCCAGGAATAAGTTGGTTATTTTTTCGAAGTATGGTTCTTCTCCGTAGTAGTCAGGGTTTTTCTCTAAGATAAATTGCTGACCTTTATCCCATTGAGCTAATTTATATGGTCCTGAACCGATTGGGTTTTGACCGTATGTTTCATTATTGTAATTTGCTTCCGGAACGATACCAACATCAGTTAATTTGTTGATGAATGTTGAATCAGATTTGTTAAGAGTGAAAACAACATTGTTTCCATCAGCTTTAGCTTCATTCATATTACTTAAATCTGCTCCTTCACCAATTTCTTTAGCTTTGTTGTAGGAGAATGCTACATCTTTAGCGGTTAATTGAGAACCATCTGTGAATTTTACATCATCACGAATAGATACTGTGTATGTTTTTAAGTCATCAGATATAGTATAATTTGTTGCCAAATCATTTACAAAATTATTGTCTTTGTCTCTTTTTAAAATTGTACTTTGTATAAGTGGATCGGTTCCTGAATCGTGGTATCCCCAACCGTGCATTGGGTCAAAACCAAATTCTGGTTCTTCACCGTGAGCAGCAACACAAGTCACCAATTCATTTGGAGCGTGTTCTGTGCTTCCGCCACCTAAAGTAAAAGCAGCTATACCAATTATTGCAATAACTGCTACTACTGCACCAATAATATATTTAGTGTCCATTTTTTTTCCTCATAAAAAATTATTTTTTAGATTAAATCTAAGAATAATACCCCAATCATATTACAAATTTAAAATTAATTATTAAATTAGTAATACAAATTTATAAAAAGATATTACATTTATTTATTTATAATTTTAAGTATA
>JAFZMD010000017.1 GCA_017553445.1 Methanobrevibacter sp.
AAAATGAGTGCAATATACGAATACGGAGAACTAAAAAAACAAGACGGAATAGAACAAGGAATAAAAGAAGGTAGAAAAGAAGGCATGAAAGAAATTATCAAAAACTTATACGAAACAGGAATGAACATCAAAGAAATATCCACAAAAACAAAAATAGACATAAAAGAAGTAGAAAAAATACTAAACTAAAAAAAAACACAAAAAACCATCACCACAACATCATCAAAGAAAAATATTTTAAAAAAATACACAAAAGCCCATCACCAAATTGATAATCAAAGCCCCCTAATTTAAGACAAATATACAAAAAATCCACAATACCTATTGAGTGATAAAATGAGTGCAATATACGAATACGGAGAACTAAAAAAACAAGACGGAATAGAACAAGGAATAAAAGAAGGTAGAAAAGAAGGCAGAAAAGAAGGAATGAAAGAAATTATAAAAAACTTATACGAAACAGGAATGAACATCAAAGAAATATCCGCAAAAACAAAAATAGACATAAAAGAAGTAGAAAAAATACTAAACTAAAAAAAAACACAAAAAACCATCACCACAACATCATCAAAGAAAAAATTTTAGAAAAATCACAAATTCCCAAATCCCTCATTTAATAATCATGTGCCATAATTTTAAAAAAAAAGTATTATATTAATAATATATCAAATTAAAACCCTAAATTTTATTTAAAATTAAAATAAATGGTAATGGGAAAGATTATTATAATTTAAAAACTGGATTTTTATTCTGATTAAAAACTTCAATTGTTTTGTCCTGATATGTAACATTTAATGTTAAATCATCAGTTACTTCACCAACGACATTGGCTTCTATTGAATATTTAGCCAAATATTCTATAATGAAATCACATTTTTCTTCAGGTGCGGTAAAAACAAATCCTGAACCTGGATATGATTTCAGCCAATCTGCCCAATCCATGTTTTCATTTTTCGGGATGTCCAATAAGTTGACATCAGCACCTTTGTGTGAAGTTTCCAAAAGCATTTCAAGGGTTCCTAAAATTCCAGGATTTGAAATGTCCTTTCCTGCCTTGATATAGTCATGTTCTGCCAGATACTGGACTGCCCTGATTTGGTCCTGCACCAATTGAGCATCCTTATCGTATGTTGTATCCCAATTCAGGCTAAACATCTCATGAGGTTTACCGTTTAAATCAATGGCTACAATAACCTTATCACCGGTTTTTGCACCAAAACTGGTAATTAATTTATCTTTTTTGGCAATGCCTACGATAGCTACGCCTAAAGAGTCACACTCCCCATCGGGATGCAGGTGTCCTCCAACCATCGGAACACCGAATTTCAAGCATCCGTCCTTAATTCCAGTCAGCAATTCTTCATATATTTCATCATGATTAACAGACATTATATTAACCATGGCGAGAGGTTTGCCACCCATTGCAGCAATATCATTGACATTAACAAGAACTGAACAGTACCCTGCCCAGTAAGGGTTTACATTCATTATCTGACCCCATATCCCATCAGCAGCCACCAAAATAACCTGATTGTCCCCTATATCAACAGCTGATGCGTCATCACCGATGTCTATGACCACATCACCGGAAACATTATAAGATTCGCTTAAAAGATTAATTACATTATCAATAGAGCTTTTACGGGAAACACCTTCAAATTCCTGAACTTCCTTTACGAGTTTTTCAAAATCCAAAATAAACTCCACATCCTTAAATTTTATTAATTGTATATTTAATATTTCTATTATTTATGATTTCAATAATTTTTTGTGAAACTTCATCTATCGATTTGAAATCAAAGCTTTCATTTTTATTATTGAATATTTCACTGTGAATCAAACCGCCGACAATATCATCGTTTCCGCTTTCAACTTCAAAAATTACTGAATTTTTTGATTTAAATCCATCTTCAACAACCTTATCCAAATCCCCATCAGTAATTCCAATTATTGGAATGTTGAAGCGATATAAAATATCCGATGCGATTAATGTAGTATCATCACCTATTGTAATTACAACAGAGGAATCCCTAAACTGATAAACGTCTTCACCTGCATGATCAAGAAAAGTAACTTTAAATTCATCTGATTTTTCGTTATCAAGAACTCTTGGCGTGACTTTGGCTTTTCTTAAAAGTCCTGTTTTTACAATAGCTGTCTTTAAATTGACTTTGCCCAATTTTTCAACGCCGTGTGGTTTAATCTTCCCGCCGATGATATCAACGATATGGTTATCTTTTGAAACCAGTACGAGCTTATCCGATGTTGATTTGCCGATAACAACACTGTTAACCATTATATTTTCACCCGGACTGACCCCGTGGATAGTGCGTCTGCTTTCTCCGTTCTCATCATCCTTAATGTGGGTTTCATAAACCTCTTCCGGAGTTACTATTTTTAAGTTCAGTTTTTCTGCAAACTCCTCAGCCAATTTACTTTTACAAACCCAGCTGATAACACTTCCATCGCTTTCACCTGGCCTTTCAATCTGAATGACTGGAATATTGTTATCCTTAATCTTATTTTTATAGTGATTGTAAACCTTATAACCAAAAACCTGACCTGTAGTAGATGATTTTCCGTAATTCAGAAGGAAAATAACATCAACATTATCATCATGGAATATCTTAAGAGAATCGCTTGGAACCAGTTTTTTGGAAATGTCAATGATGTCTTCCAAAGAGTTGTCAATGACAGCCGTTCGACCCATTGTTCCTCCAAGCCTTACGGAAACTTCCCCATACTCATTAATTAGATTAATCAACTTTAAAGCGTATCCGGAATCAATAACATTCGGGCCATGAACAACAATGCCTATTCTCATTTGCTCACCCTGATTCTTTTTTTAAATATTTTTGACCCGCAAACATCACAGTCATCAAAAGGATAACTTTCCTCAAATTCCTTTTTACATCCCTGACAGACCTTTTTCCAATTGTAAATCTCTTTAATTCCTTCAGTTATGATGCCGGAATAAGGTATTTTCATTATTTTCAAGGAGTTCTGTATTGTATAATCATCACTAATTACTTTTACAGATTTTCCTTCATCTTTAAGCATCAATGCCAAAGCTATTATTTTTTTATCGGGTAAAGAAAGCCTTAAAACATCCCCTGATTTTGAAATGATTTCATCAGTTTTATCAATATATTCCTTCGTAACATCCTGTACAGTCAATATTCCATCATCCACTGCACTGTCATAAACAAGCCTTGATTCAAAATCCTTAATCTCTTCAGTAATTTCCGGAACAGTATAATTATTTTTTGATGTCGGCTTAAAACCATTGATGAATGCCGATGCATCCAAAACATAGTAAATTTCCATGAATATAAATATGATTTAGAAATTTATAAAAGTTTATGCCTGAAAAAAATAATATTTAAAAACCTTAAGATAGTGATTTTAAGCTAAAATAACAATAAAACAAGAAAAAATAAGAGTTTAAGAAAAAATAATCAATGTCTGAATTACACAAAAGTGTAAAACCACCTTAGACATTGATTAAAAATATTTCATTCATGGTACGAAGATTAAAAAAATCTCCTTATATTAACTTATTATGATTTTTATTATTTAAATCTAATTAATTAGGGTGTGCTATTGGAAGAGGAAAACTGACTCCCCTAAAGAAAAAGTGGAATCTTTAGCTTAGAAGCTCCACCTAATCTTTAAAATTCTTTTTGGTTAAATATATCCAATGTAGAGATATTAATTAGGACCAGGATAATAATTCCCATTGTCATAAGTCCAAAGTTGTCCATCACTAGTCTGGACTAAATACACTTCTCCTCTGACCGGAGTTCCATCATCCCAGTAATATCTTCTGCTCCATTGTGCATCAGAAAATTTGGATGAACTAGATGATGAAGAAGTTGTTTGCTTTTGAACCTCTTTAATTGTCACTTTTTGTGTTAAGCTACAATCTGAGTAATTATCATTTCCGGAATAAGTAACATTAACAATATACTCACCAGCAGTTAATCCGTTTAATTGAATCATTCCATTTCCCATAGCATCAGTTGTTACCCTTTGAGGATTTTTATGGCCACTTGCATCAACAATTATGATATTGACTGTTTGATTGGCTATTGGTGTGCCAGCACCATCAGTTAATGAAATAGAAAAATAATCTCCATCAGATAACGTATCATTGCTTGTTATTCTGATTACTGAATCTGTTTTTGCATCAAATGGATTAATCAGAATTATTCCCAATACAACAAGCAATGCTATGATAATTAAAAGCAATGCGATTATAATCTTATTGTTCATATAATTACCCCTTGTTTTGACCATATTGATATTTTATTAGTTAATAAGAATCATTCCACAATAATTAAAATTATATGCAGTTATAACAAATAAACATCCCATTATTTTTTCCCATATATTTTCATATGTTCATATTCTTCTTTAGTAATCGGATTTCCTGTTTCACCCCGATATGTAGTATGTCCATCGCTCCAATACAGAACACAACGGTCATAACTCATACTGACCACATAAGGTTCTGGTGCAATCTGTTCAACCTTTTTAATTTCCAAAGCCTGTGTAGTATTAGAACCGGAATAGTCCCTATTTCCCCCATAAACAACAACCATATTATAATTACCTGCAGTTAAACCATTTAACTGAAGCATTCCATTACCCGATTCATCAGTAGTTACCTGCTGATGATTTTCACCGCCAGTGGCATCAACAATCGTAATATTAACCACCTGATTGGCTAAAGGATTTCCATCAACATCCGTTAATGAAATGGAAAAATAATCCCCATCATATAATGAACTTTCACTTATAACATTAATTACAGTATCCTGCTTAGCAAATATTGAATTGGAAACAGCAAAACATGCAATAAGTAGAATAATGAAAACAACCGCCAATAAATAAATTATTTTATTATAATCCATAATATAAGTTGTGTTTAAACTGATTGATATATTATATGATTTGATTTGGCAACATATGATAATTTAAATAGATTTACGGTCATAATATTTTAAAGCCTCAATGCCAGTACTTCTTTTAGCGCTTCATTAGTCATTTCGGTGATGAATGTCTCATCATTACTGATGGATTTGCTTGCCAGATCAATTTTATGCTTGCTTATTGCATCAATAGTCTCTTCCAACGTTCCTTTTGTAATGAACCTATATACCATCACGTCATTTTCCTGGCCGATTCTGTGAACCCTATCGGTTGCCTGATTTTCAACGGCAGGATTCCACCACAAGTCATAGTGAATGACATTTTGAGCGGCCGTCAGATTCAAACCTGTCCCTCCTGTTTTAAGAGTGGCGACGAATATTTTATAATCCTCATCTTCCTGAAAAGTATCAATGATTTTTGTCTTTTCCTTAAGGGTTTGGGAACCATGCAGAAACAGTACTTCCTCCTTGAACTTTTTGGAAATCAATTCCTGAATGAGTTTTCCCATTTCAACATATTGGGTAAAAATAATCACCTTTTCGCCGGCATCAAGGATATTTTGCAGAATATCGGCCAGCAGCTCCATTTTTCCGGATTCAGAAATCTTGGGATTTTTAATGTCCAAAAATTGAGCGGGATGATTGCAGGTCTGCTTTAAAGCTGTCAATATCTTAAGGATAATCCCTTTTCTTTGAATGCCTTTGGAATTTTCAATATCAAAGAATATTTCATCTAAAATGGCATTATACAACTTAATCTGCTTTTTAGACAGTGTGCAGTAGATATCATTGACAAACTTATCCGGCAATTCCTTTTTAATGTCCTCATCACTTTTAAGGCGCCTCATGACAAACGGCTTTGCTATTGTTCTGAGGTTTTCAAGAACCTCTTCATCCTCCAACTTTTCAATAGGAACAACATAATTTCGTTTAAAATCATCTTTTGTGGATAAATAACCTTTATTGACAAAATCAAAAATCGACCAGTAATCCATCAACCTATTTTCAATGGGAGTACCAGTCAGGGCAACTTTAGTTGATGCCTTAATGCTTTTAATCGCTTTTGTCTGTTCAGTATTGGGATTTTTAATGTTTTGGGCTTCATCAATAACACACAAAAGCCAGGTATCATCCAAAAACAAATCCAAATCAAGACGGACAACACCATAAGAAGTTAAAATGATGTCATAATCTTCCAGAGGATAAGTTCTATTGGAACCGTGATAGATATAATAAGTTAACTCAGGAGTGAATTTGTTGATTTCATTTTCCCAATTCGATATCAATGTGGGCGGAACAATGATTAGTGAAGGCCTGTTGTCCAGCCTGTTCTGCTCCTTAAAATAAAGAATTGCAGTCAATATCTGTATTGTTTTTCCAAGCCCCATATCATCTGCCAAAATGCTTCCAAACTTATATCTGATATTTTGAACCAACCAGGAATAGCCGATTTTTTGATAAGGCCTTAACTGGCCATTCAATGATGAGGGCTCATCATAAATCTTTGTCTCATTGACTAACTTTTTAAATCTCTTATACTCCGCAGGAGTCTTGAAATGCTTTTTAGCCACGTCGGTTCTCATATTATTTCTCTTGAATTTAATATGATTATATTGCTTTTGATTAAAGTGCTTTTTGCTTATACGGATAATAAGACTCGGCATCCGGATATTCAACAGCTGCTGGATCATTAGGATAATACTTTTTACTAGGCCCTAACTTCTCTAAAATCTTTCCATTATCATCACATATATAATAATGGCCATCTTCAGCAATGACCAAATGAGTATTGCTGTCACTTTGGCTGCTTGCCTCTTCAGTAGTTATCTGCTCAACATCAATACTTGAAGAAGTATTGTTTGCAATTGAATCATTAACATTGACTGTGGACGCATTATTGTTGAAGATGACAAATATTCCGCCAACCAGAAGAATAACCAACAAAACTGCTAAAATGAGAATTATTTTATTATAATCCATTCAATTCACCCATAATATAAATTGTGTTTAAAGTGATTAATAAATGAATAGATTTCGCTTCCGCAAATCAGTTTTTTCTAAAGACTTTCATAGAAATTTCAGTTAATATTCACTTAATGTTCATGAAATTTTCATATATTTATTTAAATAATATATCTAAAAATAATATTATACACACATTTCAACATGAAATGAAAAATTGATTAATCCAATAAAAACTAATGCTGTGATAAAAATGATAGTTAATGAAGAGTATATTAAAAACGACATGATGTTTCTGGTAAAATCAGAAATCAGATTAAAGATACTTACTGAACTGACTGCCAGACCACAAACAATCAGAGAAATCGTTGACAGGACAAAGATGGCTTACAGTTCCGTATCAAACAATTTGAACAAACTAGAGCGTAAAAACTATGTAATTAAAGAAAATAGAATTTATACAATAACGCCAATGACAAAACTTTATTTTAACCAGTTGATGGATTTTAAGAAAAGCATAGATGTTATAAAGAATTTCGACAGCTTTTGGTATAAGCATGATATATCATTTATTAATAATGAATTAATAGAAAATATAACAGAATTATATGAATCAAAGCTAATTGAAACCAATCCTATTGATATATATAAGACACACGACAATATTAAAAAACAGTTAGAGTCTTCCAAAAACATCAGAGGAATTGTTCCATATATTCATCCGGATTATCCTTCATTGGTTGAAAATATCTTAAAAAATGAGGGTAAAATTGAGTTAATAATGGAAAAAAACATTTATCATGGATTAATATCTCAAATGAACAGAGATTTGAAAAACAAAAGTATTAGAAACGGCTCATTAAATGTCCATGTTCTAAAAGACAATCCCGACATTTACCTATTGATTTGTGACGGTTCAATGAATCTGGGACTATTTAAAAACGATGGAAGCTACGATCAAAACAGGATTTTAAACTCAAATGATTCGGAATCTCTAAAATGGGCCAATGCATTATTTGAAAATATAAAATCAAGAGTGATTTAAATGAGCGCTAATGCTATGGATAACCGCCAAACACAGGAATTCAAAAATGTCAAATACCTTCTTACATCCTCTATGCGCACATTAATCCTAGTTGTACTTTATAATGACAGGAAAAATCTGAACGAAATAAGGGATGAATTAAAAAAACCGTCTGCAACAATATTGCACGGATTGAAAGAACTGGAGGAGAATAATCTGCTTAAAAAAGACAAAAAATATTATGAATTAACATCAAACGGATATTTGCTTGCAACAAACATTATTAAACTAATTGATAACTGGTATGCGCTTGAAAAAAACAAATATTTCTGGAATGATCACAACTTAAGTGGAATTCCAGAAAATCTGCTAAACAAACTATATCTCTTGAAAGATGCCGAGTTTTTTTCATCAACAACAAGCGATTTATCAAATGCCTTTAACAAATACATTGAACTAATATCAACAACAACAGAACTTACCATAATGCTACCGATATACTCGGAAAATCATTTAAAGTACCTAATAAAACTATTAAAAAACGGAAATTTAAAACAGTTAACCCTTCTAGTAAATACAGAAATATTTCGAACAATGAAAAGGAGCAGGTATTTAAAAAAATCATTACTTGAAAATGAAAACGTAAACATCATTGAAACAAGCGAAAACTTTAAAATATTCTTAACTTTCTGCAGAGATTTTATGACATTGACCCTGTTTTTCAAAGACGGTCATTACGATGATTCCCAAATCATCATAGACAAACACAAAAGTGCCATAAAATGGAGTGAAGAGTTATTTAAATACTATGCGAGGATGATAGAATGATAAATAATACAAAAAATACTTTAATATTTCTTTTATTGCAAAGAAAAGGAGGTAAAACATCAGCCAGAATAATAGAAAAACTTTTGATTAGACCATACAATTCAAATCAAATGGCGAAAACACTGAATGTTAGTTACAATACAGCCCATTACCACTTTCAATTAATGGTGAAAAACAATTTGATTGAAAAAAAGGAAACAAAATACGGTACTTTCTATGTAGCAACAGAAAAACTAATAAACGAAAAAGATTCATTTGAAGAAATAAAAAAATTATTATAAATTAATAATTAAAAAATAATATTATAATAATGGATTAGGTGATTTGATGGGAAGCGAAACAACAAAAGAACACCAAAACGAATCTTCAAAAAATATCACATGCGGGATTATCACATTAAGTGACAGCAGAAACATAAACGAAGATTTATCCGGAGACTACATTGAAGACGAAATAAAAAAGAGATATACATTAAAATCAAGACAAATTATAAAAGACGAACAATCCGCTCTTATAGACACTATTGAAGAAATGATTAAGGAAAACATTGATGTCATATTAACAAATGGTGGAACCGGCCTCAGCGAAAGAGACATTACTGTTGAAAGTGTTGAAGAGCTATTTGATAAAAAAATTGATGGGTTTGGTGAGATTTTTAGGCATCAATCTTATATTGAGATTGGTTCAGGGGCACTGCTTTCACGTGCAACAGCAGGTGTTTATAAAAAATGTTGTATCTTTTCCATGCCGGGATCACCTAATGCGGTTAAAACCGCAATAAACATAATTATTGATGAACTGCCACATATTGTTCATCACGCTCAAAAATAAACTTTTTTAGATGGATTTAATCCATCACTTTCTTTTTTTAATGGTTGCATTACATTACATTATTTAAAAAAATTAAGCTAAAATAAGAATTATGCGAACTTAATTTTATGTTTAAAAGCACTATTGCCCTAATTAGTAATATTGTAGGGATTTAAAAAAATAAGAAAGTTAAAGAAATTGAATTCTTTAACCTGAAATTGTAACTTTGTTTGCCGCATTCAAACCGTTATAGGAAGAGGTTATGATGTATTCACCAGCAATTAAGTTAATGTTTAACCTGGCAACACCATCAGCACCAGTGGCTTTCTTATAGAACACACCATTGATGTTGAATGTTACGCTTTGTCCAGCATAAGGTTTTCCCTGACCGTCCAAAATCTTTGCCTCGAATTTGGATCCGTCCCTATAAGACATTTTTAAGTCCTTAGTTTCCAAAACAGACAGTACTGTAATATTATTTGATGCCCTTAAACCGTTATACTCTGCAGTGACTATGTATGTTTGTGGCGGCAAGTTTATATTCAAAGCCATATAGCCGGAAGCATTAGTGGTTCTAGTATAGAAAACACCATTAATATTTAATTTTACTTCAACACCCTGACCAACAGGCTTTCCGTCATCGCCAAGTATTCTTAAAGTGTATTTGGATGCATTTTTGTAGTACTTTGTCAAATCATGGTTTTCAACAATAGACGGTAATACCTTGATTACATTTGTATATTTTTCCGTTGAATTCGGATTTTCTGCAGTGATAATGTAGGTTCCCGGGTTTAAGTTGATGTTCATCCTTGCAACACCGCTGGCATTGGTAGTTCTGGTGTAGAAAACACCATTAATATTGAAACTAACATCAGTATTTTTCATAAGATTGCCTTTGGTATCTACAAACTCCGCATAGTATTGCGTAGCGTTTCTAAAGATTTTAGTCATGTCATTACCTGAAACTGTAGATTTAACTGTAATTGTTGATTGGGCCTTAATTCCATTATATTCGCTGGTTACATTATAAACCCCACTGTTTAAGTTAATGGCCATAGATGCCTGACCATTAGCGTCGGTTTTTCTAGTTGAAATAACTCCGTTAACGGTAATGGAGACGTTTTTTCCCACCACAGGTTTATTATCATCAGTAACTGTTATAACAAACCTTTCAGGCCCACGATAATACTTGGTTAAATCTGGAGCACTTATATAGATTTTAACATCATCAACACTGAATTCGACTGAATAGGAAGTGGATGGCTTATGATTAACATCCCCTTTATAAGTAGCCTTTGCATCATAAGATCCAACAGCCAGATTATTTAAAGTATAAGATGCCCTAGAATCACTGACCTTAACAGTTTGGTTTTTGCCATTAACAGTAAATACAATATCGCCATTTGTTGCGGGACTGACCGCAGCAGTTAATGTAACTGAATTATAGGTGTTTTTATATGCATACAGTGCAGTTTTAGTAGCTGCCAGATTAACAGTAACCTTAGAATCAGTAAAAACATTCAAATAACTTGCAACAGCATCATAAGTTCCTGCATTCAGATTAATGGCCAGTGCCGCCTTACCTTCACTATCTGTAGTTTTTGTATAGTCAATGCCATTAAGGTTAATGTTTACATCAGCACCAGCAACAGGAGAACCCCTTTCGGTTAAAGTAACTTCCAGACATTGAGGACCCCCGTATTCTTTAGTAACATCAGGAACTTCCAGATTGACATATGATTCAATAGTTAGCGGAATAATAAATTGTGAAGGATAATATTCCGCATTTCCGGAATATATGATTTTGGCATCATAAGTGCCCGGTGAAAGACCTGTGATATTGACTTGAGCTTCTCCGGAAGTTAAAACTGCATCAAAAGTTTTATCTTTGATTTTTACGGAGACATTTCCAGTATATTCGCTGAGATAACCTGAAGGTACCGCCTTAATTTCTAAAGTATTATTCTCAATAAAGGAAACTCCGCCGCCATAATCATAAGGAAGATTATTTTCAAAAATGCAGTCGGATACATTTGAATTATAATTTTTTGAATAATGTGAAGCGATTGCAGTATTGAAATAAATAGCTCCCGCACCATCATTAGCGGAATTATCTATAAATTCACAATTTTTCACATTATTAAAACAGTAATCATTAAAATACAATGCCCCTGCAGTTCCACCCATATTATTGATGAAACTGGAATTAGTAATTTTGTTATAACCTGAATTTAAATAAACGGCACCTGCAGTACCGACACTATTATTTTTGAAAGTACAGTTATCCACTGACCCGTACTCTCCATTCAATTGGAGAACACCTCCATAATCACCAGTATTTTTAATAAAATTGGAATTTTTTATCAGCCCGTTATTTCCATTCCACAATAAGGTCCGTGAAGTGGAATTGCCTGCATTATTATTTATAAAATTACAATTGTTTAAAACACCATAATTAGCATAACTAGTCCAAACGACCAATGTCTTTGTGAAATTGGAGTTTTCCAAAGTACCATGCTCACCTTCCCAATATAAAGGATCGGTATTAGTATCAAATTGGGAATTTAAAAGTTTTCCGTCATCTCCTTCCCAATCAACAACACCAAAAGCACTGTTTCGGACATTATTATTAAAAGAGGAATTATTTAAAATACCATTATTACCCTGCCAAAAAACAGCTGCACCATATCTGTTTTTTGCATAATTGTTGGTGAAAACGCAATCGGATAATGTACCATAATTTCCTGCCCAATAAACTGCACCACCATTAAACTCCGCCTGATTATCATAGAAATTACAACTGGATAATGTGCCGTAATCGCCTTCCCAATAAATGGCGCCTGCATTTTGTGAATTGCAGTTTTTAAATTTTAGATTCTTTATCACCACATTATCTGAATATACATTTAAAACGCTGGAATATGTTCCACCGCCAACATATCCCCTGCCATTAAACGTATGGTAATTCCCATCAATTGTCAAAGTTTTATTGATTGATATCTTATTGCCGTCTGAAAGATAATCATTTTCAAGAATTATTGTAGAACCTTCCGGAGCATTATCAATCTTTTTCTGCAATGCCCTGAAAGTTCCATCATCAACATCACCAATTTCATCTTCAATTGAAGATACACTTAATGTATCCCCATCACTAACCAGAACGTTTGTATCATCATTTATTGTTTGATTTAAATCCTGTGTTGCCGATACACAAGAAACAGAAACGATAAATAAAATCAAACAAATTAAAATTAAAAGCTTTCCTTTCATGATTTTTCTCCCATTTTAAACTATTTTTACAGAATAGCTGCCTAAAATATAGATAAAGCTTTATCAAAAGATGTATAAATATATGGTGATTTTAAGCATAATATGGGCTTTTTTTAAAAAAATTTTAAAAATAAAAGCATGAATAATGCATTTTATAAAAATAGTGAATCATATTCAAAAAAATAGGAAGTTAAAGAAATTGAATTCTTTAACTTGAAATTGTAACTTTGTTTGCCGCATTCAAACCGTTATAAGTTGATGTTATGATGTATTCACCGGAAATTAAATTAATGGTTAAGCGGGCAACACCATCATCACCAGTGGTTTTTTGATAGAAGATACCATTGATGTTAAATGTTACAGATTGACCCACATAAGGTTTTCCCTGACCGTCTAAAATCTTTGCCTCGAACTTGGATCCATCTTTGTATTTCATTGATAAATCATTAGTTTCCAAAACAGATAGTACAGTAATGGTGTTTGATGCCCTTAAACCGTTATACTCTGCAGTAACTGTATATTTTCCTGGTGGCAGGTTGATGTTCATGCTCATGTATCCTGAAGCATTTGTTTTTCTTTCATAGAATACTCCATTAATGTTTAACTTAACAACAACACCTTCACCGACAGGCTTTCCATCATCTCCGATGATTCTTAAAGTGTATTTGGACTCATTTCTGTAGTACTTTGTCAAATCATAATTCTCTACGATAGAGGGTAATACCTTGATTACATTGGTGTATTTTTCCGTGGAATTAGGATTTTCTGCAGTGATAACATAACCCTCAGGTTTTGGAGGTAAATTGATATTCATTTTTGCAACACCTTCATCATCAGTAGTTCTGGTGTAGAAAATACCGTTAATGTTGAATTTAACGTCAGTATTTTTCATCAGATTGCCTTTGGTATCTACAAATTTTGCATAGTACTGTGTTCCGTTTCTAAAGATTTTTGTAACATCACTACCTGAAACAGTAGATTTAACCGTGATTGTTGAGTCCACTTTAATGCCCTCAAATTCACTAGTTACTTTATAAACGCCACCGTTCAGGTTAATTGCCATTGATGCCTGACCCTTTTCATCAGTAGTTCTCGTGTAAGGCTTACCATTAAGAGTAATTGTTACATCTTTACCGACAACAGGTACATTGTTTTCTTTAACGGTTACAACAAACTTTTCAGGTCCATGATAATACTTAGTTAAGTCCGGTGCACTAACATCAATTTTTACATCCTCAACAGTGAATTTTACTGAACCGGAAGCGGATGATTTATGATTAACATCACCATTATAAGTAGCTTTAGCCTCATAAGATCCCACAGCCAAATTATTTAAAGTGTAGGTTGCCTTAGCATCAGAGACTTTGCTTGCAGGATAATCCTTTCCGTTGACATTAAACACCACATTACCCGTAGCAGTAGATGGGCTGACCGTAGCAGCAAGTGTAACTGAATTATGGCTGTTTTTAGTTGAAGATAAAGTAGTTTTAGTAGTCAACTGATTGACAGTGACCTTAGCAGTAGTGGAAATATCCTTATAAGTCACTGTAGCAGGATAAGTGCCCGCAGGCAGATTAATCGCCATTGAAGCCTGGCCATTACTGTCAGTAGTTTTAGGATAATCAACACCATTAAGGTTAATGTTTATGTTTGCACCCCCAATTGGCTTACCGCTTTCAGTTAAAGTAGCAACCAAACGTTCAGGACCACCATAATTTTTAGTGACATCAGGAACGTTTAAAACAGTGGATGAGATGATAGGTACTGGAATAGTGAATTTTGAAGTGGATTTGTCACTTTCACCAGAACAATATATTGTGGCATCATGAATACCTCCAGATAAACCATTTAAATCAAATGATACTGTACCCGCATCATTCAAAGAATTTTTAAATGTTTTACCTGCAATATCTACAGTAACAGTTCCCTCAAGGAAATGTCCATCATAATATCCATGAACGATTAAAATATTATCTTTTATATTTATTCCTTCAGAATACAAATTGGAAAGGTTTTGTTCAATTTTAAGGTTGGATATTTTAGAAGTTAAATCAATTTTATTATAAATCAATCCAAGAGACTCATCAAAATCAATCATTTCCCCACTCCAACATGAATTATTTACAAAATAACAATTATCAATATAATTGAATGCATAATCAAAATCACCAATAGCACCCCCGTAGGAATTAGCATGATTTTTTATGAAATTACATTCATTTATTATGGTATTTACACATTCATGATAATATAAAGCTCCACCGTATGATGCGCTATTTTCTACAAAATTTAGTGAATGGAACACATGATTTTGACCTTTAAGGTAAATAGCCCCCGCAACTCCTGCAGAATTATGGGTGAAATTTGAATTTGTTAAACTAACTTCAGAATCTGATGATAAATACACCGCACCACCAAAAGAAGCAGTGTTATTGATAAATTTACAGTTATATATTTCGGAACCTCCATTTAAAAGAATAGCTCCTCCCCTATATCCATTATTACCTATAAAAATACAATCTTCTATTTTTGTTTCTCCGGCTGAAGAAATAGCACCACCATCTCCACGATTATCCGGATATGCGTCATTATTTATGAAAGTGGATTTTTTCACAATAACTTTTCCCCATCCAGATACACCACAGGTATTATTACGGAATATTGAATTCTCAACAGTTAAATCATTATTTGAATAAATTGGAACAGCATAATCATTATTATAAAATGAGCAATCCCTTGCAATAACATTTTTTGCAGAAATTACTGTTGATGCAGCATAACCTGAATTTGAACTTCCTGAATTTTTAGTAAAAGTACAACTGTTTATTGTAACATCCGCAGTTGAATAAATTGCCGCACCATAACCATCCTGAATATAACAGTTTGTAAACATACAATTGTTTAAAACCAGATTTCTCTCACTGTATATGGCTCCACCATTATAAGAGCCCGCTTCACTGTAATGGCCAGTTGTATATGCATTAGCAAAATTGATATCGTTTAAAACAACATTACTTGAAGTAACATAAAAAACCCTACTTTGCCCATAATAGTTACCATCAACGTCAATTGTATGGCCATTACCATTAATGGTTAATGCTTTATTAATTGTTATTTTATTTGGATCAGATTCCTCCCTATAATAATCATTTTCTAAATATATTGTAGAACCGCTAGAAGCACTGTTTATCTTTTCCTGCAATGCTGTAAAAGTTCCGTCATCCTTTGCACCGATTTCATCATCATTTAAAGATACGCTTAAGGTATCATCACTAACGACCAAATCGCCAGCACCATCATCAATTGTCTGATTTAAATCTTCCGTGGCTGATACAGCAGATATAGAAACGATGAATAAAATCAGACCGATTAAAATTAAAAATTTTCTATTCATATTTTTACCTCATTTTAAGCCGTTTTTCTCAAATAAAAAACCTAAAATATAGTTAAAGTTTTATTAAAAGATGTATAAATATATAGTGATTTTAAACAAAATAGATGCATTTTCTCAAAAAAACTAATAAATAACAACAGAATTAATAAATTTTAAAAAAATAGTGAATAGTATTCAAAAAAATAGGAAGTTAAAGAAATTGAATTCTTTAACTTGAAATTGTAACTTTGTTTGCCGCATTCAAACCATTATAAGTGGATGTTATAATGTATTCGCCGGCAATTAAGTTAATAGTCAACCTTGCAACACCGTCATCACCAGTGGTTTTTTGATAGAAAATACCATTGATGTTGAATGTTACAGTTTGACCCACATAAGGTTTTCCCTGACCGTCCAAAATCTTTGCCTCGAACTTGGATCCGTCCTTATAAGACATTTTCAAGTCATTTGTTTCCAAAACAGAAAGTACAGTAATAGTGTTTGATGCCCTTAAACCGTTATACTCTGCAGTAACTGTATATTTTCCTGGTGGCAGGTTGATGTTCATACCCATATAGCCTGAAGCATTTGTCTTTCTTTCATAGAATACCCCATTAATGTTTAACTTAACAACAACACCTTCACCAACAGGCTTTCCATCATCACCAAGTATCCTTAAAGTGTATTTGGACTCATTTCTGTAGTACTTTGTCAAATCATGGTTTTCAACAATTGAAGGTAGAACATTAATCACATTGGTGTACTTTTCTGTTGAATCCGGGTTTTCTGCAGTTAAAATATATGTTCCCGGAGGCAAATTGATGTTCATTTTTGCAACACCTTCATCATTAGTAGTTTTGGTGTAGAAAATACCGTTAATGTTGAATTTAACTTCAGTGTTTTTCATCAGATTGCCTTTGGTGTCCACAAATGTCGCATAGTACTGTGTTCCGTTTCTAAAGATTTTTGTAACATCACTACCTGAAACCGTAGATTTAATCGTGATTGTTGAGTCCACTTTAATATCCTCATATTGACTGGTTACATTATAAATTCCACTATTTAAGTTAATGGCCATTGATGCCTGACCATTGCTGTCAGTAGTTCTGGTGTAAGGCTTACCATTAAGAACAATAGTCACCTCTTTACCGGCTAGAGGCATATTATTCTCTTTAACGGTTACGACAAACTTTTCAGGGCCTTTATAATATTTAGTTAAATCAGGAGCCCTAACATCTACTTTAACATCCTCAACAGTGAATTTGACTGAACTTGAAGTGGATGCCTTATGATTAACATCCCCTCTGTAAGTAGCCTTTGCATCATAAGATCCAACAGCCAAATTATCTAAAGTGTAGCTTGCCTTGGCATCAGAAATTTTGCTAGCAGGATAATCCTTACCATTAACATTAAATACAACATCGCCAGTAGCAGTTGATGGACTGACTGCAGCAGTCAATGTAACTGAATTATGGCTGTTTTTACTTGAAGACAAAGCAGTTTTACTAGTCAACTGATTAACAGTAACCCTGGCAGTAGTAGAAACATCTTTATAACTAACAGTAGCAATATAAGTATTTGCAGGTAGATTAATCGCTATTGAAGCCTTACCATTACTGTCAGTAGTTTTAGGATAGTCAACACCATTAAGATTAATTTTTACATCAGCATTGGAAATAGGATTATTATTTTCAGTTAGAGTAATCTCTAATCTTTCAGGACCACCATAATCTTTAGTAACATTCGGAACATCTAAATTAATGGAAGATAATTTAATATTTTTAGATAATATAAGAGAACCTTCATTATTATAAACCCCAATTGTAGTCTCTTCATTTGTATTTAAAATGAAAGAACCGCTACCATCACTTATTTTAACATTTTTAGGTTTGATAGTGCCTTTTGTAGCAGAAAGACCAACACTATAATCAGGCAACAAATGATTTAAATAAAGATTAAACTCAGTGTCACTTCCTTTAATCGCATTTCCATCACTGATATCCAATTTAATATAATAATCAGGACTCCAACCACCTAATAATGAATTAAAATCTGGATTATTTGAACCCCAGAAATTTCCATATAAATCCCGTATAGTAGTACTTAATAAAATTGCTTCAGACTTTTCAGCAACATTAGCATCAAAAATAGAGTATGTAATATTTAAATAAGTTGAAAAACCTCCAACATGATGAGCATTTATAGCTCCACCATTATTTGATGCAGAATTATTAATAAATGAGGCTTTAATTGCATTTATTGAAGAACAATAAATTGCACCACCATCACTAGCATGATTATTTAAAAATAGATTATTATTTTCCATATAAGTATGAGAAAGTGAATAAATTGCACCCCCCTTATTTAGTGCAGTATTAAATGTGAAATTATTAAAACAACCAAAATCTAAATTACCCTTACAATAAATTGCACCACCATCTCCACGGTCTATTTCATCACACGAATTATTATGAAAAGTATTATAATCCCCCATATATACATGTTGTGCCCATATTGCTCCACCTTCACTAGCAGAATTGTTTATAAATTTATTATTGTTACCTATTGATAATATTTGGCCAGAATTATAACTATCTATGAAAACTGCACCACCATAACCACTATACTGATTGGTTCCATTACATTTATTATTATAAAAAGTATTATTATTTCCTATATTGAAACTATACTTTGAATGTATTGCTGCACCACATCCAGTAGTATTTCCATTGATAAAATTAATATTGTCAACTCTTACATTTTCACCAAAAATATATAAAATAGAAGCTTTATTTACACCATCAATTGTATGGCCTGCACCATTAATTGAAATTTCTTTATTGATTCTTACGCCAAAACGATAATCAGAATCTTTAGTTTCATCATAAGAATAATCATTTTCTAAAAATATTGTAGAACCTTCAGGAGCATCATCAATCTTTTTTTGCAATGAAGTAAAGCTTCCATCATCCTTAGTCTCTAAAACATTATCATCACTTAAAGATACACTTAAAGTATCCTCATTACTAACTAAATCGTTAGCACCACCATCTATTGTTTGATTTAAATCCTGTGTTGCTGATACACCAGCTATCGAAACAAAAAATAAAATCAAACAAAGTAACATTAAAATCTTTCTTTTCATAAGCATTCTCCCATTTTAAACATTTTTTACTAATAGATGTCTAAAATATAGTTAAATTTTTATCAAAAGATGTATAAATATATGATGATTTTAAGCAAATCAGGATATTTTTTTCAGAAATTTTTAAAAATAAAAAAAGAATTAATAGATTTTAAAAAAATAGTGAATAATATTCAAAAAATAAAATTAAGAAAATGAGTTTAAAACTCATCAACTTTAATCAAAGACTCTAATGCAATTCCTTCTTTTTCAAATGCTTCAATAGCTCCTTCCTGTCTGTCAACAACAACAAATGCTCTTGTCACATTTCCGCCGTTTTCCTGAATGGCTTTGATTGCTTTAAGTAGAGATCCTCCCGTGGTGGTTACATCCTCAACGACTATAACATTATCGCCGGAGTTCAATTCCCCTTCAATTAGTTTGGAGGTCCCATAACCTTTCTTTTCTTTTCTAATCATCAATAAAGGAATTTTACTTTCAAGAGATACTGCTGTGGCTATTGGAACTGCTCCCAATGCAGGACCTGCCACTTTATCGATGTTATCTTCTGCAATCAATTGTGTAATCAGCTTTGCAATTGTGGATAGGATTTCAGGTTCTGTAATGGCCTTTTTCATGTTGATGTAATAATCGCTCTTTTTGCCTGAGGATAATGTGAAATCTCCCCTTAAAAAGACTTCATTTTCTTTTAATAGCCCAATCAGATATTCTTTAGATGTCATTAGATATCCTCATCACCTTTAAGTAAAATTTTATCACCGACAGTTTTTACAAGTTCTACAGGTATGACATTTTCACTGTCACGGAACTGTTCTGAAATTCCTGCCTTTTTAATTACCAAATCAGTTATTTCAAAAGTATCTTCATCAAAAATAATTTCATTGACTTTCCCTATGACTTTAATGTTTCCGTCCAAAACTTCCTTGTTTATTATTTCCTTGAATCTCATAAAATCACCTTTTTTAAAAAAAATTATTATTAATATATTTGAACATTTAATTTAATATAGATTATGATAATCCATAAATCATTTTAAAAAGTTATCTATCCAATATTTCAATATTTTTCCCACATAATAGCTGTCACAGCCGCTTAAAATTGAATCTGATAATTTTAAAGCAACATTTTTGTCAAGCAAGCCATGGTGAACCTCATCGAATAGATTCAGAATGGATGTTGCAATGGCAACATTTTCATCTTTTCGAGAATCAGTCTGCAGGCCACAAATAAAACTATGTTTATCTTGATTTAAGCTACCATAAAATTCATTGATATCCAATTTATATCGATTTAATCTAACCAAAACATGAGATTGTGAAGAGCGTGTAATCCAAACTTGCTTTTTTATCGCCACATGTATAGACTCAATGATACTTTTGGCAATCAGTTCACCTAACTTGGAATGCTTGCCCGCATTAGTTATTAAACTGTCCGAATCCAAATTTGAAGCGACAATCAATCCGTCAGTACCTGTACCTGTTGCAAAATTATTGGAAAACTGGGAAGATATCTTTAAATTATTTAATGCAACACTTTTAGCCTCGCTGGCCACCATAAAAGCTTCAGCCAATACATTGTCTTCCAATCTGGAGTTGATAAGTAAAATCGTATTGATTGTTCCCGGCTTGAACTGGCCGTTTTCCTCATAAAAAGATGCATTATCCCCCGCACATACCGCATTGACTCGAACACCTGCCGTTGTAATGGCAGTGACTTCAAGATTTCTAAATTTTTTGGTGACAATAGATAAATTTTTCATTAAGGCTAAAGTTACAAGGCCTGATGATTTTGATGGATTGAAATTATAATCATTACATAAATCAACCAAATAATCACATAAATCATGATTTTCCAAATAATCAATGTTTTGTTGAGAGAGATGATGATTGAAAACAAATTCCAAATCATTTTTTAATCCGCCATTCAACACTGAATTGGAAAGAACATTTCTTTTAGGGTTGAATTTAATAAAAATAGAGTCTTTTAAATAATACACTTCATCTGAAGTTGAAGTCTTAAAAATAAGTCGGTCATTATACATAAAAATAAAAAAAAGAGATGTAAATTAAATTTACATCATTGGAGGCATACCACCCATACCAGGATCCATTGGCATGTCGTCTGCTCCACCAGTGGATGCGATTACATCATCGATTCTTAAAATCATTTCAGCTGCTTCAGATGCAGATTGGATAGCTTGTTTTTTGACACGTTTAGGTTCAATTACACCAGCTTCTTTCATGTCTGCTACTTCACCAGAGAATACATCTAATCCCATGTAGAATGAGTCTTCTTGAGCAGCTCTTAAATCTACTAAGCAGTCAATGCTGTCTAAACCTGCGTTTTCAGCCAAGGTTTTTGGTACAATTTCTAAAGCCTCTGCAAATGCATTTACAGCTAATTGTTCTCTTCCAGAGATGGATTCTGCGTAATCTTTGAGTTTTTTAGCCATAGCGATTTCAGGTGCACCTCCACCAGCTACAACTTGGTCATCTTCAACAGTAGCTGCTACTACACCAATTGCGTCTTCAATAGCTCTTACGATTTCGTCAACGATGTGTTTGGTACTTCCTCTTACGAATAAAGTTACGGATTTAGCTGCACTGCATTCTTCAACAAAAATCATGTCTTCACCGGAGATTTTTCTTTCTTCAACGATACCAGCTTCACCTAAATCATCAGCGGTTAAGTCATCTAAGTTGGTAACAACGGTAGCACCGGTAGCTCTGGATAATTTTTCAATGTCTGATTTTTTAACTCTTCTTACAGCCATGATTCCAGATTTGGATAAGTAGTGTTGTGCTAAGTCATCGATACCTTTTTGTGCGAACAATACGTTAGCACCGGAATCCGCGATTTTTTGAACCATGTCTTTAATCATGCTTTCTTCTTTTTCAATGAATGCTTGCATTTGAGCAGGGTCAGTGATTGTGATTTGAGCATCCATTTCAGTTTCTTTAGCTTCAATAGCTGAGTTAATAAGAGCGATTTTTGCATCTTTGATTTCAGATGGCATACCAGGATGTACTTTTTCTTTGTCTATGATTACTCCTTCAACTAAGTTGGATTCTTCGACAACAGCACCGTCTTTTTTCTCGATTTTGATGTTGTCAGTGTCAACTACTTTTCCATCAGCTACTTTTTGTACTGCTTCTACGATTAATTTTGCTAATGGTTCACGTGCTGCTTCGGTTCCTTTACCAGTCATAGCAGTCATAGCTACTTTGGTTAAAGTTTCAGTGTCAACTTTATCGATTGCAATTTCATCCAAGATTGCTTGAGCTTTTTCAGCTGCTTTTCTGTATCCCATTGCAATGATAGTTGGGTGAATGTCTGAGTCTAATAAGCTTTCTGATTTTTTTAATAATTCACCAGCAATGATTACTGCAGTAGTAGTTCCGTCTCCAACTTCGTCTTCTTGGGTTTTTGCTACTTCTACAAGCATTTTTGCTGCAGGATGTTCAATATCCATTTCTTTTAAAATAGTTACTCCATCGTTGGTTACAACAATGTCTCCGAGACCGTCTACTAACATTTTGTCCATTCCTTTTGGACCTAAAGTAGTTCTTACAGTTTCAGCCAATACTTTACCGGCTAAAATGTTGTTTCTTTGTGCGTCTCTACCGATGGATCTGTTAGTTCCTTCAGGTAAGATAAAAATTGGTTGTCCACCTTGTGCCATTAATAATCACCTTTTTTTAATTTTATAAAATAATTAGATCAGTTTAATTATCAACATGAGAAAATAAGTTTTTAGTGTTGAATAAACCTTTCTACATATAACATGAGTTTAAGGTTATATAAATACTTTACTATTTAGTGTACTTTTGTAAGAAAAAGAAAAAATATTAAAATACTGAGATAAAAAAAGAAATGGAAAATAGATAAAAAATATTTATCTATGTTGCTTTTTCTCTAATTTAAATGGAGGAGTCATTTCAATGGTTTCATATGAATCCTGTTCTTCCTGAAGTTCATTGAAGAATGCATTGATTTCTTCCAACCTTTTAATCTTATCGTTTTTACGGATTAATTCATTTTGAAGATTGATGAACTCTTCACGTGAAACAGTCTGTTCTTTTAGATATTTAAGCTCATTATCTTTTGCAATAATCTCATTTTGAAGTTGGTTTTGCAAGTTGACATAATCAGCTTTAGGAACACTTTGTTCCTTGAGATATTTCAATTCGCTTTCACGGACGGATATTTCACTTTCAAGATAATTTTGAAGACTTACATATTCTTCACGAGGGATTGAATTTTCTTTCAATGCATTGATTTCACGATCCATTGCAGCAACTTCATTTTCCAATAATAGTTTAAGATCGTCATAATCTTCTTTTGGGATAGATCTTTCTTTCAGCAAGGTAATTTCACTATCCATAGCTGAAATTTCACTTTCAAATTGTGCCTGCAAATTCTCATAATCCTGTTTCGGGATAGACTGTTCTTTTAAATCCTTGAACTGATTATCCATGGCAGCAATTTCATTTTCAAATTGTGCTTTTAGATTCTCATAATCCTGTTTCGGGATAGACTGTTCTTTTAACAGGTTAAACTGATTATCTATAGCTGTGATTTCATTTTCTTTTTGCTGGATTTCCCTATTTTTAAATTCAATTTGCTTTTCAAGCTCCATTATTTCCTGCTGAGCGCCAGCATCATTTTCAAGCTTGATAACCTGTATCTTATAGTCATCTATAGTTCTTGAAAGATTATTTATTTGAGCATCCTTTTCAGCAATGCTTTTATAAGATTCATTTAATCTCTCATTAACTTCAGACAATTCGTTCTTCTTATATTCTCTTAATTGTTCTGCAAAATAAGTTTTAATTTCATCCAAAGAGTTATTTACATAATCAAGTTCATAAATCCTGTCTTCTTGATTTTTAATTAATAAATCTTTTTCTTCCAGTTGGCTTTTTAGTTGATTTACTTCTTCTTCAGTTTTAAACTTGATGACAGAAACTTCTTTTTCTTTGTCGACAATGTCTTGTTCGAGCTCTCGAATGCGTGAAGCAGAATTATCATTGGCCTTTTCCACTTCCAATTGCGTTAAATCGAATTTGAGTTTATTGAGCTCCAATAAACAAGATCTGACTAAAGACTGTAAAGCCTCTTTCTCAGCATCTATTCCATATTCCATTTCTATCCCTTAACTTAAAATTTATCTCAATATTGAAATATGCATATGATAATTTTTCAGATTTCAAAATTATCTTATACCATACACTATAATTATCTAATATTAAATATTGATGTCATACTATTTAAATTAAACCCTTAAATAAACCAAAAATAGAAACTAAAAAGATATAGAAACCAGTTGAAAAATATAGAAAAAAATAGAAAAAATAAAAAAAATAAATGAGTTAAATTAGAGTATTCTCTCATTAATTAACTCTGCATTCAAGACTGATGCTCCAGCAGCACCACGAATAGTATTATGTCCAACAAGAACATATTTAAAACTATTATCAAAAGCTTGGTCTTTTCTTAACCTACCAACAGTAACAGACATACCATTACCGGCATTTCTGTCCATTCTTGGCTGAGGCCTGTCTGATTCTTCTTTGACAATTACCGGATTTTCAGGTGCTGAGAATAAATTTAATTCTTGAGGCAAAGCTTTGAAATTTGCCATTTTATCTTTCACATCAGCAATGTCAAAGTCATCATCCAACTCAATAAATACTGCCTCAGTATGACCATCAATTACAGGAACCCTATGACATGAAGCACTTAATTTGAAATTTGCATTATTAACTTTTTCACCATCAAAAGACCCCAATAAGTGTAAGGTTTCAGATTCCATCTTCTCTTCCTCACTGCCAATGTAAGGAACGAGATTATCAACAATAGCCATTGATGGAACACCATTATAACCTGCACCAGACACTGCCTGCATGGTTGATACCCTTATTGCATCAACATTAAAATTATCGACAATAGGTTTTAATGTCAAAGTTAAAGCAATAGTTGAACAGTTAGGATTGGTTACAATGAATCCGTCCCAATTATTTTCCTTTTGCTGAGCATCAATCATGTCTAAGAACTCAGGATTAACTTCAGGAATTACCAAAGGAATATTTTTCTTCATCCTATGAGCACTGGCATTACTTGCAACAACATAATCTTTTGCAAAGTCTTTTTCCACTTTAGCTGCAAATTCAGTAGGAAGTGAAGAAAACACAATATCTACATCATTATCCATATCATCAGGATTTGTCTCACATACAACTATGTCTTTTACGGACTCAGGCATTTCATCATTGAGATACCATGTGGTGGCATCTTCATATCTTTTGCCTGCAGAACGTGAAGAGGCTGCAAGAGCTGTGAGCTCAAAATCAGGATGCTTATCTAACAATTGAATAAATCTTTGACCTACCATTCCGGTAGCACCAAGTACACCAACATTTACCATGAAAAACACCTACTCTAAACCTAAAACATCATTCATGCCGCTGACAACACCTTTTTCAGCAGAAGGCACATATCTGATAGCTCTGATTACGCCAGCTATGAAAACTTCCCTTGTATGTGCCTGATGTTTAACTTCCAATCTTTCACCGTCACCAACAAACATTACAGTGTGATCTCCAACTATATCTCCACCGCGTATAGCATGAACACCTATCTCTTCAGGAGTTCTTTTTCCAACTAAACCGTGTCTTCCATAAACACCGACTTCTTCAGTGTCACGGTCCAATTCAGCTGCAATTACTTCAAATGCAGTCATTGCTGTTCCGGACGGAGCATCTTTTTTCTGATTGTGGTGAGCTTCTATAATCTCAATATCAAAATCATATAATAATGGAGCCAGTTTCTTTAAGGTATTGAAGAATACATTTACACCAATTGCCATGTTTGATGAAATGACAGCACCGACATTATTATCCTCAACATTTTTAATGTTTGATGCCATTTGCTCTTCAGTGAAACCTGTTGTTCCAACAACTATGTTAACTCCACATGCAGTTGCAGTTTTAATCGTTTCAACAGCAGCCGGTGCAATAGTAAAATCAACCAATACATCAGGTTTTGAAGCTTTTAAAGTTTCCTCCAATTTTTCTGAACCTGTAATTTCAACACCGATTTCATCAATACCCGCCTGAAGACCGGCATCTTTTCCTGCCAATGGAGTGTTCGGCATTTCAATAGCTGCAACAACTTCCATGTCATCTTGTTCTGTAATTTTTTTAATAATACCGGAGCCCATTCTTCCAGCAGCTCCAGTTACTGCTACTTTAATCATTTAAACACCTTATATTAATTCTGCGTTTTTTAAAGCTTTTTTAAGAACTTCAAGATTTTCCTCTTTCATTGGAGCCAATGGCTGTCTTAAGACTCCAGAAGGAAGGCCCATAAGATTCATTGCAGTTTTTACCGGAACAGGGTTACTTTCAATGAATAATGCTCTGATTAATTCAAGCATGTCGTTGTGAAGTTCAAAAGCACGGTCATAATCATCATTTAAAATACTGTCAACCATCAAAACCATTCTTTTAGCATCAATATTTGCAGATGCGGAAATTACACCGGTTCCTCCAACAGCCATAATAGGTAAAGTCAAGGAATCTTCACCAGACAATATGTTGAAATCATCTTCAAGTCCTTCAGCCAAAAGACCATTGTAAATGTCTGAAACTTTATCAACGCTTCCGCTTGCTTCTTTTACTGCATCAATATTTTCGATTTTTGCAATTTCAACAATTGTTTCAACATCCATGTTTATTCCAGTACGAGAAGGTACATTATAAGCAATAATTGGAATATCACATTCTCCAAGAGCCCCATAATGATTTACAAGCGCATGTTGTTGAGGTTTATTGTAATACGGAGTAATAACAAGTGCTGCATCAACTCCAACATCCTGAGCGAATTTTGTTAAATCCAAAGCTTCTGAAGTAGAATTGCTGCCGGTACCTGCTATGGTTTCAACCCTACCGTCAACTTCATCAACTAAAATTTCTATGATTTTTTTGTGTTCATCATGAGTTATTGTAGCTGATTCCCCTGTGGTTCCAGCCCCCACCAATCCATTTACACCTTTATCAATCAAATAATTGATATTTGATCTAAAACCTTCTTCGTCAATATCTCCTTTACTGTCAAAAGGAGTTACCATTGCAACATAAGTTCCTTCAAAATTCATTCTAAAACCTCATTAAGTAATTCATATGCTTTTTTACCATCTTCCAATTTAACATAAAGTACAATAGCAGTTTGAGATGATGATATTTCAATGATATTAATATGATTTTTCCTTAGCGGTTCTGTAATTTTTGAAATAATTCCAGGAGTTTCATCAGCAAAATCCGGACTTACTATTGTAATCATTGTTGTATCATCAGCTAAAGATAATGAACTGAATACATCATCTTCAATTACCCAATCATGCAATAAATGATATGCCTTTTGTGAATCCTGCTTTTCAACAAAAACTGTCATTGAATTCTGTCCTGCAGAGATACCAAATATATTGATGTTATTGCTTGCAAGACATACAGTCAATTTAGCTAAAAGGCCTGATTTTTTAAGCATTCCATCTCCGATTAAAGCTATAAGTGAAATAGGATTTTTATAAAGTGAAACGGATTTCATCATGTCCCCTTCAAAAGGGCCGGTAATGCGAGTTCCTTTAGCGGATAAGTCTCCATATGCAAAATTGATTATTTTTGCACTTATTAATGGATCTTTATATTTTAATGCATGAGGATGTAAGACTTGAGCACCATGGGTAGCTAAATCCCACATTTCTTCAACAGTTATTTCATCCAACAATTCCGCATCTTTTATCTTATTTGGATCAGTAGACATTACGCCTTCAACATCAGTGACGATGATTACCTCATTTGCATCCAAACAATGTCCGATTAAAAATGCTGAAACATCACTTCCACCACGTCCGAGGGTCGTGATTTCCCCGCTTGGTCCTTTTCCTAAAAATCCGCAAATGACAGGAATAATTCCCTGATTTAAAAGTTCTTCTATTCCTTTAAATGCCTTGTTTGTAGTAGCGAAATCAATCTTAGCCTCTAAAGAATTTGAATCAGTCATGATTGGCCATAGGTCATTATATGGATCAATGAACTGAGACTTGACACCTAATGACTCAACAGTTGCGGAGAATAACCTGGCACTGGTCAATTCACCCATAGCCATAATTTCTGCCTTCTGCCTGTCAGTCAAATTTTCACCAATTGCATCATTAGATAAATCAATTAGCTCATCAGTAGTCTTATTAACAGCAGAAACTACAACAACTATCTGTTTACCTTTCATATATTCATTTACTACGGACTGCGCCGCTTTTTTAATTCTTGAGCCATCGCCAACCGATGTGCCACCAAATTTTGCTACTATTAAATCCATTAAAATTCACACCTATTTCAAAAACTATTAATAGTTTAATTATATTTTTTTGATTAAACAAAAATACGATATATATCTTTATTAAAAGATATTAATAAACTTTTTAAAAAAAGACAAATTTTGAAAAATTTAATTGAAAAAAAGTTAAAAAAAAGAATGAATAATTTATAAAATTCATTCTTGAGCTTGTTCTAATTTAACAAGTCTTGTAACATATCCAGCAATCTTATTTCTTAAATGTTTAGTACTTACAGTTGAATATTCAGAAACTAATTTTTTGTTTTCTTCAAAATCAGTAGTGAAAACACCTTTGTGAGTTTCTATAAGTTCTCTTGCTAAACGTTTAACAAATGAAGTTCTAATATTACCCATCAACATTCCTCCTCAATATTTCATTCTGCTCATTCTTATTTAATATAGTTAGCATATCCACGATTTGATTAATTATATCCATATCAATATCGTTTTCCTCAGATAACTTCTCAAGTTTTGCATGTATTGCATCTTCCCTGCTTTTATCATAAACTGGTAAACCCAAATAATCTTTTGCAAGGGCAACATCCTTTGCAGTAGAAGTCCTCTGGCAAATCAAATCAAATAATTTATTATCAATCTCATCAATGCGATTTCTAGATTCCTTTAAAAGATTCTCAGCATCTTCTTTGCTATTAAAAGATTTTATCTCATTTTCATCCGTCAAAAAATCACCAAAATTTGATAATAATGATAATAATATAATTTATAATAATCATAGTATATAAACTATGGCATAAATCAATACAATGATTCTGATTTTAGATTTTTTATACTTTTTTCATATCAAAATATTTTTTAATATAACAAATATAATCCCCTATTGAAAAATTACCGTTTCATTAAAAAATTGATTTAATCAAGTAAAATTCCAATATTCAATCAATATTATCATTATATGATATAATAAGTATTAATATTGCTTTAAACAATATATTAACATCAAATAAAAGGGTGCGATACTATGAAAAAAATAAAAAATCATATGGACATTTCGATGAAATATGCTTTTTTAACACTTGGCCAGTACATTCACGAATTCTTTGAACTGCCAGGAAATTATGAGTTCGATGCTGGAACAGAAGTTATTACTTATGAGAAAAGAAATTTTCGAATGGACATTGCATATTTTTCCAATAGACATATGATCAATAATATTGAAAATCAAAGCAATGCAGTAACTTATGAAAAACTAAATACAATAGCAGAATATGCGAAATTCATATTGATATATAACAATGCATTAGTCAATACGATAATAATATCTAAAGTTGACCCAAAATACTGTTTGAAGGAAATTAATCTAAAAAAGCCTAATATTAAGACCACATTACATCTACATGAGTCCTGAAGAGATTATGAAACTATTAAATAGGATAAAAAAGAAAGTGAATAATAACAAAAGATTAACCCATCACGAAGCAATAGCACTAGCACTGATACCAACACTATCACAAGACCACATTGCCGAAAAAGTCACCGTTGAAGTCTGTGAATTAATAAAAAAATATACATTTACAGACAAAAAACTAAAAGGCCATATTTGCTTCATCGTTGGCATAATGATTGACCGAAACATAACTGACAAAAAGAAACAAATTGAATTAAAAGAGGCGATATCAATGACTGTAAATAGAAAACTAATCAGAAGACTAGTAGAAGAAGAGAATAAAGACATCCTAAAAGAAAAAGATAGAATAATAGCAGAAAAAGACCAGAAAATAGAGGAAAAAGATCAGGAAATAGAGGAAAAAGATAAAAAACTAAAAGACCTAGATAAAAAATTAAAAGAGGCAGAAAAAATAACAAAAAACATAATAATGAATGAAAACATTGATGATGCAGCAAAAGTTAGTATTTTATCATCAGTATTATTTATTAACTAACCTAAAATCACCAATAGACCATTTAACTATCACCACCAATCCCCAATAAAATTAATTCTATAGAAAGGTACAGCCTTCATTATCAACATGAGTTTCAATAACTCTCCCTTCAAGAGAACTCCAGACATCTTTAACATCATCAATGGAATTATCTTCACAAATTGCCACAAATGATGAACCCGTTCCTGAAAGTCCAGATGCCAATGCCCCCGCCTGAATTGCATCAATAGCAATAGCTGAATCAAAGCCTAACGTTGATGCGTAAATCAAACCATTTAAGTTAAGGGCTTTTAAATAATCTTTATTTTTTGCAAAGTCAAAAGCTGTTTCGACAAGAGGAGCCAATAGCTTCATGCGATCCACATCACTGTCTCCGGATTTTGCAAAGAAATTCGGCATATAAACCAATATATTATACTCTTTCATCTTCTCTTTTATTATGAACTCACGATTTTTATTATCTGTTACTACAACCCCACCAAAATAGGATGCTGTTGCATCATCAAATGAACCGGTAATGGTAACCCCTGCTTCGATAGATGCATCAATGGCCAAATTGATAATTTCCAAATCAGTTAAAGGAGTTAAATTAAATTCTTCACTGATTATCTTGGAAGAAATTGCAACAATTGCATTTGAAGAGGCACTGCTACTTGAAAGGCCGGATGCCATCGGCAAGGTTGATTTGGTTTTTATTTCCAAACCGAATTCATTTTCATCAATACCATAGTTTTCAAATACTTTGCGAGCACATAAATCCATCAAATCTGTACTTGCTCCAACGTCATTATAACATTTTATCCCGTAATCAATGCTTTTAGCCTCACATTCAATATTAAGGCCAATTCCAAAAGCGGAACCGAAGCCTGTTGCTATAGCATTAATTATGGTAGCGGATCCTGGACATTTTAATTTTTTAATCATTATTTCATCTCATCATAAGGAATTTCAACTTTACTGAAATCTATTGCTCTTTTTCTTGCATTGGAAGATAGATTTTGTCTAAATTCATCATCTCCAATTACCTTATCAATTGCACTTGCCAAAGTTGATGCGTCATTAGGATTAATCAAGAGCCCGACGTCATCAGTAATGATTTCAGATATTCCGCCAACATCACTTCCGATGACGGCTTTTTCACAGGCCAATGCTTCAATCAATACCAGTCCAAAGCTTTCAGAAAATGACGGCAGTACCAGTACGTCACAGCCAGGAATGATGTTTTCCACATCAGGCCTTGAACCTAAAAATCTTACATCGGGAATATTTTCTTTTTCAACCTTATTTTTCAAATCGTTTAAAAGTGGCCCGTCACCTACAACAACGACTTCATAATCAACATTTGATTCTTTTTTAGCTTCCAAAATTAAATTAACGTTTTTACGCTTGATGATGTTTCCAACAAACAATACGATAGGCTTTCCATTACTTTCAAGGAGATTCTTGTTGTCTTTGGAAAACTTATTTATATCAACCGAATTCCAGTATAATCTTGTTTTGGATTCAATTCCACTAACTTTGGTTGATAATATTTCCTGTTTTAAAGCATTGCTTACTGCAAAGACAACATCTGCCTTTTTCAATACTTTCTTAATGAAAGGCCTCATGAATGATTGTTTTTTATACATTTCAAACATGTCGGAACCGTGGGCAGTGACATATGTTTTTATATTGTGTTTTGAGCCCACTTCACATGCTGCCGCTCCGGCAGGAAACAGATAGTGGCCATGAATAATATCGATATCCACTTCGTTAACTAATTTTTCCAGGGCTTTTTTAGCATTGATTTTAAACATCAATCCCCTGATTCCTGGAATGTTAAGCCCTGATGTTCCGATTACATGAATCCCATCAATATCCTTTAAGTCCTGATGAGGATATGTAATCACATAAACTTCATGGCCCTGTTTAATAAGTTCTTTTGATAATGTATGAATATGAACACCAACACCACCGACATGGGGTGGAAATTGACCAACCATAGCTATTTTCATAAAAATCCTTCCATATTATCGTTTAAATAATTGCCTTCCATATCCACCAAATAAACATCAAGTTCCAACTCAAAACGTGACATGCAACGTTCTTTTATGGCGGCCGCAATGCTGTTGGCCACTTCCTTTTGAAGGTTGATTTCACTTAAGATGTCAAGCATATCGTCGGTTGTAGCAGAATCATATAATTTTTCCAGAACGTCTCTTTCAGCCCCACAAATAGCTGCATGGGTAATCATTATTTCACGCCTGCCATCTGCAACGGCATGTTTTGTGTTGAATATGCCTCCCGCTACCTTTATTAGTTTTCCAATATGGCCGAAGAAAATGAATTTATCTATTCCTCGCTTTTTAGCCTCTTCAAACATGAATCCAACATAATTTCCTGTTTGTATAATCTGCTCTTTATCAATGTTCAATCTTTTTAGAGCCAGTTTTTCACCGATATTTCCTGGAACAAATACCAAATCATCGAGATTGGATGCTATTGCAACGTCGATTTGGGTGACAATGGAATTTTTATAGGCTTCACTGGACATTGATCTTGCAATTCCTGTTGTTCCCAAAACTGAAATTCCCCCAACGATACCTAACTTAGGATTCATTGTCTTTTTGGCAATTTCACAGCCTTCTGGAATAGAAATGATAACTTTTGCAGATTTGCCTTCAGGAACCTTATTTTCTAGATTCCTTTTAATCATTTTGCGAGGAACAGGATTGATTGCATACTCCCCTACAGGGATTTGAAGACCCGGCTTGGTAATTTTTCCAACACCTTTTCCACCAGTGATAATTACTTTTTCATTTTTAAAATCAATTAATTCCACATGAGCAACAATAGCCAAATTAACTGTAACATCAGGATCATTATAAGGATTTTTATGGGCTACAGCACATGCAGAAGTATCAGATAGCTTACTGCAACTATCAATGAGAATATCCAAAGACTTTTTAGGAGTCTCGACAGTTACACAAACAATATCCGGAGAATCTATAATAGCATCAATAGCTGCAAGAGAACAAGCGGTAGCTACAGTACCTGTAGTAACACCAGTGTAATTTTCATCAGTCATTTTTACAAAATAAAAAAAAGAGAGAATCTATAATAAAGATTCTAATTTATTAATCAATTCACTGTCACTAGGTGCGCCAATAAATTCCACATTGCCATCAATAACAATTGTTGGCACTGCCATGATTTGGTATTGTCTGGCTCTGTCAATGTTAGCAGGATCGTTTGCGTTTACGATTTCAACATCAATTTGATCCCCAAATTTTGCTTTAGCACTTTCAGCAGCACTTACTGCAGCAGGACAGTGAGGACATGAATCAGTTTTAAATACTTCAATTTTAATAACCATATTATCATAACACCTTTAAGTTTATTAGTTTGTAACTATTTTATTGATTATACTATTTATAAATATTTGTTGTCAGATGCTCTCACATAATATATTAATATATTAAAAAACAATATTTTATTGATTAAAATGGAAAATTTAGCTAGCGATATTAAAAAAATAATTAACACTGCCTACCCATATATTAAAGAGTTCAACCCAGCGCAAAAAGCAGTTATTGAATCCGGATATTTAGACGATGATGCAAATTATATAATCTGTATTCCAACGGCAAGCGGTAAAACTGTCCTTGGAGTATTGCCTGCACTTAAAACCATTTTAAATAAAGGAAAAGCAGTTTATGCTGCACCACTTTTATCAATACAAAATGAAAAGGTTCAGGAGTTTAAAGCATTTGAAGAGCATGGAATACGTGTCGGCAAACACCCCTCAAGTTCAGACTTATCAGTCATGGTTTTTGAATCCTTTGATGCACTAACCCGTTTTTCATGGGATACGCTGCGTGATGTTGATACATTAATTATTGATGAATTCCACATGATTGGAGAATATAGCAGAGGCCCAACGCTGGAAGCGGCCATCACCAGAGCAAAAATCATTAATCCATCAATGAGAATAATTGCCTTATCAGCTACCCTTAGAAACATTGAAGAAATAGAAGGATGGCTTGAAGGAAAATGCGTTGAACATGATTACAGGCCCGTGCCGTTGAACAAAGAAGTTTTGGATGCGGAAATGTTCAATACAAAAAACAAAAATGATGTAATCGTTAAAATTGTTGAAAAAGCGCTTCAGGACAATTCACAGGCACTGTCCTTTGTATCCACAAGACGCTTTACAGAAAGTTTAGCCACATATGTTGCTAAAAAAATAAATAAAAAACTCACAAAGGAACAAAAGAAAAACTTTAAGGAAGTTGCAAATAAAATACTCGAAGTTCCGAAAAACAAGGGATCACTTCCAACGACAACCTGTGTAAAACTGGCCGAAGCGGCCGAAAAGGGAGTTGCATTCCATCATGCGGGACTTTTCAATGAACAGAAGGAAATCATTGAAGATGAATTTAGAAAAGGAAATATTCTAATGATAAGCGCAACCCCTAGTTTAATGTATGGCGTTAACTTGCCGTCAAAATCTGTTGCAATAAGAGATACGACACGCTGGACCAGCAACGGACCACAACTGATACCTGTTTTTGATTATGAACAAATGTCCGGCCGTGCCGGAAGACCGCAATATGATGATATAGGATACTCATATCTTATTGCCAAAACTGCTGACGAAGCTTTTGAACTGGAAGACCATTTCATTAATGGTGAAATTGAATTAACAAACTCCAAGCTGATTGACAATAAAGATGCCATTTATAAACAGATTATCGCACAGATTGCATCATCCCTATCAAAGGATTTGGATGAACTGGTTGATTTCTTTGAAAAAACATTGTATGGCTATCAGATGAGCAATAATCCATCAATGTCACTTTTCGCATCAGACAGTTTAAAGTGGGAACTTGAAAATGCACTGCAGTTTTTACTTCAAAATGGAATAATAAGAGCAACCCCTGAAGGACTTAAAACAACAGAATTCGGGAATCTAATAGCCAAATCAAATTATACTGTGGAAACGTGTGTTAAGATTAAAGAATATATTTCCTCCATGGATACGTTCAATATTGGGGAGTTTATTTATGCCCTTGCCGAAACGCCGGACTTGCCGTTGATAACATTTAAGGGAAGAAAGAATAAGGATCCTGTCCGTGAAAAAATGTCCGAATTAGGTCTTTTTGCTGTTGACATTGGAAATCCGGAAGCTACCGCAGTTTCATTGATTGAATGGATAAATGAGAGAAATGAATTTGAAATTGAAAATAAGTATGGAGTTTATTCCGCATCAACCAGAAGAACTGCATATGAAGCATCAAGACTTATTCGCTTTGCTAAAAACACATCTGAAGTTTTAGGCGATTATTCCAATCTGAAAGATTATGATTTTTTATCTGCAAGACTTTACTATGGTGTAAAAGAAGACATTATTCCTCTAGTTGTAGGAGTTAAACGCCTTGGAAGAAAAAGGGCAAGAAATATTGTTGAAGTTTTTGGACTGGATTTAAAGTCAGTCAGTGAAAAGGAGTTACAAAAAATAGACGGTATCGGTGAAACATTATCTAAAAAAATAAAACAATTTGCTAATAATAATTGAGGGGAGGATTATCCTCCACCTTCAGCAACATTAGAATCCAATTCTATGTTTTCTAGCTTTTCAGCTCTTTCTTTTAATTCCTCAACATCTAATTCACGACCAGTAGGTGTATCTTTAATATTTATATCTTTCTCTTCAAGAATTTCAACTAATTTAGATTTGTACCATAAATTAGTCTTGTCGATTAAAACCCAACCGGTTTCGTCTTCCATTTTAATATCGAGGACTTTGCCTACGGTTCCAGTATCAACATAACGAACGTAGTCATCAATTGAAATTTCTTTATCACGAGCATCAAATGCCATGATTTGACCTCTTTAAACTTATTCTTCTTCAACTTCAACGGTGACTTGTTCAGCTTCTTCTTCATCATCATCTTTGCTGATTTCAGTATTTAAGAGAATGTAATCACCAATTGTTTCGATTTTATCAAAATCAACTTCAATTGAATCATTGGATAAAATACCTTTTTTCAAAGAAATAATGATAGTTGTGACTGCACCAGTTTCAGTATCAATCTCTACATCTTCTATTTTTCCTACTTCGTTTACATTTTTATCTAATACAGTAATACCGAAAAATTGTTTTGCACGCATTTTATCGCCTCACAAAATTATTTTAATATATTATTAAACATACCAATATATAAAATTAACTATATATAATATTAAAGGTGAATGTTAATGAAAGATGCATGTCGAATTATAATAAATGATATTATTGAAGGCAAAATATCGACTCGACGTGACTTGGAAGTTAAAAAAAGACAGCTTTGTCGTGACTTGAAGTTATCCAGATTTATGAGTAATGCTGATATTCTTGAATATGCTACAGATGAAGAAAAGGAACTTGTTTCAGATACATTGAAGAAAAAACCGACTAGAACAAAATCAGGTGTGGCTATTGTGGCAGTAATGTGTCATCCACATAAATGCCCTCACGGAAGATGCCTGTATTGTCCTGAAAGCGACATTGCTCCTCCAAGCTATACTGGTGAAGAACCTGCCGCATTAAGGGGAAGAATGTTTGAATATCATCCTTATGTCCAATGCTTTAATCGTTTAGCCCAACTTAAAAAGATAGGCCATCCAATCGATAAGGTGGAACTGATTATAATGGGCGGAACATTTCCTTCAAGGGATTTATGCTATCAGGAATGGTTTGTATCACAATGCCTTAAGGCAATGACTGATTTTGGGCTGATTTTAGAAAATAATGCTGAATTCGAAATAGATAAACCATTAATCAGGAATTTTGAAAAGGATGTAATAAAAACATATCCTCCTTGCGACTATGTCCTGATAGATGATATTCAGCTTGCAAATGAGGATTCCAAAGTCAGGTGTGTTGGAATGACCTTTGAAACACGTCCTGATTATTGTAAAAAAGAACACATTAACAGAATGCTTAATTTTGGCGTTACAAGAGTTGAATTGGGTGTTCAGACATTATCTGATGAATTATATGCAAAAGTAAAAAGAGGACATACTATTGCTGATGCAATTGAGTCCAATCAACTTTTAAGAGATTCGGCAATCAAAGTGGCAATGCATATGATGCCAGGATTATTTGTAAATCAAAAAGAAGATTTGAAAATGTTTAAGCAACTGTTCAGTGATGATAACTTCAAACCGGACATGCTTAAAATCTATCCATGCCTTGTTACAAAAGGCAGTGAATTATACGACATGTGGCAGGAAGGCACTTATAGCCCATACACCGATGAAGAAGCTGTTGACTTAATCGTTGAAATTAAGAAAATACTTCCAAAATGGGTCAGAACGATGAGAATTCAAAGGGATATTCCTTCCACATTAATTGAAGCAGGGGTTCAAAAATCAAACTTGGGAGAACTCGTTTACAATAAATTAGACGAGCAAAACATTAACTGCCAATGCATCAGATGCCGTGAAATCGGCCATAAAAAGACAAGTGAAAATTATGCTTTGGATGATTTCAAACTATTCAGTGAGTCATATACTGCCTGTGGCGGTAAAGAGACATTTATCTCTATTGAAGATAAAAATGAAGAAAGTATTGCGGGATTTTTAAGATTCAGATTACCTTCCGAAAATATTTTCAGGCCAGAAATCACAGATAAAACAGCCCTCATTCGTGAACTTCACGTTTATGGAAATATGATTCAGATTGGAGATAAAAATCCATCAATTGGCCAACATACAGGCTTTGGTGAAAAATTATTGAGAAAAGCTGAAAATTTAGCCATAGATAATGATAAAGATGAAATAGCCATCATTAGTGGTATTGGATCTAGAAATTATTATCGTAAATTTGGATATGAAAGAAAAGGCCCATATATGGCAAAAAAATTAACTTAAAAAATCAAGACAAAAGTTATATATAGTTTCATTCGTATATTAACTAACAATTAAAAAAATTTAGAGTGGTAATATGTACAGAATAAAAAATTCAAAACACTTAGCTAGTCTTATTAACTACACAAATTTAAATAACATGATTAGCGAAGCTGAAATGAAAGAATTCTTAAGCCAAGCAAAAGAATTAAATTTTAACACAGTTACAATAAATCCTACATATGTTCCATTAGCCAAAGAGGAATTGGCTGACAGCGACATTAGAATAGGCAGTGTCATTGGATTTCCATTAGGTTGTGAAAACACTGAATCAAAAGTGGCTGAAGCTTTAACATTAGTTGAAAAAGGTGCAGACGAAGTGAATGCTGTAATAAACTTAAACCATGTGAAAAGCGAAAAATATGATTTAATAGAAGATGAAGCAAGACAAATAAAAGAGGCACTTGGTGACACCACATTAAAAATGATTATTGAAAGTAAAATTCTTGAAGATGAACAGAAAGCAAATCTTGTAATCAGGCTGGAAAATGCCAATGTTGACTATATTAAGACATCCACTGGCTTTTTAACCCCAAATCACATTTATGAAATTGTAAACGATATAAACATTTTCCAGAAATATGCTCCTAAAACAAAAATCGAGGTATATGATGGAATTGATATCTGGAAAATGGCCCATCAGGTACTGACTGCGGGTGCTGATCTTATTGCATCAAACAATGGATATCAAATCGTTTCCAAATATAAAGAGTTAAGAGAAAACACTCAAGTCAAGCCTAAACCAATTACCCTTTAAAAAATAAATTAAACTCACATCACCATTACATTAATTTTTTAACAAAATTATATTCTTCTATAAAATATCCTATTTATTTTATTTATATATAATAAAAAAATATAATCTATAATTGTAGACTATTTACTAAAATAATAAGGTGGTGATAATATCAATTTTGAAAATTTTGAAAAATTAAGAGATAGTTTATACAAACATTTTGAAGAAAATATGGTGAATAGAAAGTTAGTCAGACTAGATTGCAGTACAGGAGAAATTTGGAACTTATTTCAGGATTCATTACCTGATGAAATAAATCCTGTTTATAACGAAAACAAACTGCATAACTGCAGTTCCTGCCATCATTTTTTCAAAAATATGGCCAATGTTGTAGCAATTGATGAAGAAAATTATGAAATAATTACATTATTCGGATTCGATGCTCATCCAGATTATGCCGAAGCTTTCAAAGCATTAGATGAATTCATTAAAGGAAATAAAATTGTGAATATCTTCAAAACCCCTTTTGAACATATGGGTCATGATTATGATAATGAAATGTTAGAAGATGGTACAGTTATTAGATATCCTCACTTTTATTTAGATATTCCTGATGCACATATTGGAAGCACCACGGATATTTCCGATGCTAGAACCAACAGAGAGGTTTTAGAATCATCCACTGAAAAAATTACTCTTGAATCTGTTGAAACCGTTTTGGAGCTTATCAAAACCAACAGTTTATACAGAGGCAATGAATGGGAAGATGAACTTATTGAATTCAGAGATTATTTGGCTGAATATGAAAATTCAGAAATTCCCGATGAGAATATGTTCTTCTGGGTTAAAAGTATGGAACTTGGTCCTGTAATTTCCAGAATTAAAAATCAAAGTATCGGCACTATTCTAGTAAATCTTAGTGAAGGAATGGCATTGGATGAAGCTGTTAGCAAATATGAAGATATTGTCTCCGCTGAAAACTATAAAAGACCTAAACCAGTTTTTACTGAAAAGATGCTTGAACGAGCTAGAGAAAAAATTGAGGAAATGGGATTCAGTGACAGTATTCCTCGCAGATTTGCGGTAATGGAAGACTTAAGTGTGAATGATATCTTATTTGCAAATAGGGATGTTAGCAGCAAACTTCAGGACAGTGAAAGTCCATTTGACAAATTAAGAAATTTCGCTGTCAAAAAGAGACAAGATTATAATAAAGTTCAGGAAATTACATTGAACGACTTTATTGAAAACATATTGCCAAATGCCCAGGAAGTGGAATTATTCCTTGATTATAAATTATCTGGCAATTTCATGTCCTTAATTGCGCCGGTTAACAAAGATGCTCCAAGCATGTTTAAATGGAACAATTTATTCTCATGGACTTATAAAAATGATATCGCAGACAGCCTAATGAAACAAAGAGTAAAGGCATTAGGCGGAGATGTTGACGTGGATTTAAGATTCTCAATTCAATGGAATGATACTGGAGAATGGGATAAAAATGATTTAGATGCACATTGTACCGAACCGGACGGCAACGAAATTTATTTCAGCAAAATGAAAAGTAAAAAAACTGACGGTTGGTTAGATGTGGATATCATCAATCCTAAAAGCAATGAACCTGCTGTTGAAAACATCAGATTCAAACACAGACAGCACATGATTCCAGGAGATTACCTATTCCGTGTACACCAATACACTTACCGTGGCGGTGACTGGGGATTTAAAGCGGAAATTGAATTTGATGGAAAAATCGTCAAGTTTGACTATCCAATCAAATTAAATCAAAATGAATATGTCAAAGTTGCAAAAGTAACTCTTGATGAAGATTATAACTTTACCTTAAAAAGTTTAATTGACAATCAGATTTCTTACGGCAGCGAATGGGGATTAACATACAATTCTTTTGTTCCGGTATCTTTAATCTGTTACAGTCCAAATTACTGGGGAAACAATAATGTTGGAAACAAACATATTTTCTTCATCTTAAAGGATTGTGTTAGCGAAGATAAAGCACGCCCATGGTTTAATGAATTCCTAAACAATAAATTGCATGACCATAGAAGAGTCATGGAAGGATTAGGAAGTGTTGCACGAGTAGAAGAATCCGAAAATCAATTAAGCGGTATTGGATTTTCATTCACTCAGGAAAATAAGGTAACCCTTAAAGTCAGAAGTGAAAATATAGAAAGAATCATAAATGTAATTATCTAGAAAAATATTAAGTATATATAAGGAGGTATTCAATGACAAATATCTGGATTGAATCATTAAAAAACAAATACCGATTTGAATTCAAAGGTTTAATTAATATCGAAGACCTCTTCGATTTAAAATTAGAAGACCTTGATACAATCTATAGAAATCTTAAAAAACAAGAACAGGAGCTTGAAGGAGATTCTCTATTAGAAACTAAAGATAATCCTGCAAAAGCTGAAATAGAAACTAAAATTTTAGTTGTTAAAGAAATTTTCAATATGAAACAAGTTGAAATTGAAGCTAACAAAAGAGCATTAGCCAATAAAGCTCAAAAAGCTAAAATTTTAGCGATTATTGAAAACAAACAAGACCAAGAATTATCCGAAAAATCTATTGAAGAACTTAAAGAAATCTACGATAATCTTGGTTGAATAAGATAATTTTTCTAAAATTATCTTTTTTTATTTTTTTATGCTTTGTAGAAATCCTCATTATTGATAATAGAATTTCAAGTAGACATTATGCTTACTAATTAGATTCTAAGTAAAAATAGCATATAAAATTAAAAAAAAATAAAAAAAGATGAGTATATTGAATTACTCACTTATTTGATCAATTCCGCCTGAATTTAAACTGTTCTGGAAATCTGCTATATAGTCATTTAAGGTCATACCTATTGCAGATGGATCACGAGCATCAACAATAACACCCCCTTCATTGACCCAGCAAAGATAATCTCCAACAAAGGTACATCCATCGTGCAGATCAACATTAATTTTTGAACTTGTATTTCCGTGGGATTGGCCAAATACCAAAGTAACACCCATTGCGATTATAATAATAAACAATACTGCTAAGATTATATTTTTATTCATTGTTATCACCTTTTATAATATTATTTTAAATAATTACTGTTTTTTGGACAAGAAGATTTTTCCACCGTAAAAGTCATGTCGAACTCTTCAGACCTATTAATTACTTTATACAAAGCAATATAAAAAGTTTTTCGAATGTAAGTGCTCACTTGCATCAGTAATTAAGAAAAAAAGAATAAATAAATCTTTATTTTAAAAATTAAGCGTTCATTATTAGAAATAGGAAAATTTAATCCGATTGCAACAAAAACCAGGACATATTTATTTTGAGGATGTGACACGAAGTCACAATTTTTTCTAATTTTAAATAACTTATTTTCCTTTAATTTTATATACTATGAAGTACAATCTTTTATTATAGATATTAATATTTATGGTTGTTTTAT
>JAFZMD010000018.1 GCA_017553445.1 Methanobrevibacter sp.
CCAATAGAGACTACTGTTACCGTAACTGTTAATGAGAAACCTGTTACTCCTAAAGAGAACTTAACAATTAGTGCAACTGCTGATGCTATTACTGTTGGGGAGGATGCTAGTATTGTTGTTACTGGTTTGGAGAATGCTACTGGTAATGTTACTGTTACTGCAGAAGAAGGTATTTACACTGCTCCTATTGTTGATGGTACTGCTACTGTTATTGTTCCTGGTTTAGTTAAAAACATTACTGCAACCGTTACTTACGATGGTGATGATAAGTACAATAATGCTTCTACTACTGTTGATATTGTTGTCAATCCTAAATCTAAGGAAAATGCTACTTATACTATTGATGCTCCTGAAGTGACTGAAGGTGAAAATGCTACTGTTACTGTGACTTTGCCTAGTGATGCTACTGGTAGTGTAACTATTGGTGAGGAAATTATTCCTGTTCAAAATGGTACTGCTAGTGCTGTTTTATCTAACTTGCCTGTTGGAAACACTACTGTTCCTGTAACTTACTCTGGTGATGATAAATATAATCCAATAGAGACTACTGTTACCGTAACTGTTAATGAGAAACCTGTTACTCCTAAAGAGAACTTAACAATTAGTGCAACTGCTGATGCTATTACTGTTGGGGAGGATGCTGTTATTGTTGTTACTGGTTTGGAGAATGCTACTGGTAATGTTACTGTAACTGCTGAAGAAGGTATTTACACTGCTCCTATTGTTGATGGTACTGCTACTGTTATTGTTCCTGGACTGGTTAAAAACATTACTGCAGATGTAACTTACAGTGGTGATGATAAGTACAATAATGCTTCTACTACTGTTGATATTGTTGTCAATCCTAAAGAGAAGGAAAATGCTACTGTCAGCATTGATGCTCCTGAAGTGACTGAAGGTGAAAATGCTACCGTTACTGTGACCTTACCTGCTGATGCTACAGGTAGTGTAACTGTTGGAAATGAAACAGTTCCCGTTGTAAACGGTACTGCTACTGCTACAGTCTCTGATTTGCCTGTTGGAAACACTACTTTGCCAATCACTTACTCCGGTGATGACAAGTATAACCCAATAGAAACCACTGTTACTGTAACGGTTGAGGAAAAACCTGTTACTCCTAAAGAGAACTTAACAATCACTGCTAGTGCTGATCCAATTACTGTTGGTGAGAAAGCCACTATTGTAGTCAGCGGATTAAAAGATGCTACTGGCTTTGTGACTGCTGAAGTCGGCGATGGAATGTACAAGGCTCTTATTGTAAAAGGCAGTGCTACAATTAACGTTCCTGGCTTGATTGAAAACACTACTGCAACTATAAGTTATCCTGGTGATGACAAGTACAATAATGCTTCTACTACTGTTGATATTGTTGTCAATTCAAAATCTAAGGAAAATGCTACTTATAGTATTGATGCTCCAGCTGTTAGTGAAGGTGAAAACGCTACCGTTACTGTAACCTTACCTAGTGATGCTACAGGTACTGTTACTGTTGGTGATGAGATTATTCCTGTTGTAAACGGTACTGCTAGTGCTGTTTTAACTAACTTGCCTTGTGGAAACACTACTGTTCCTGTAACTTACTCCGGTGATAATAAATACAACCCAATAGAAACCACGGTTACTGTAAGTGTAAAAGAAGATACGTCAGACATCATTTCAGCTCCTGATGTAACCAAATACTACAAAGGATCTGAAAGATTTGTTGTAACCGTAACTGATTATGAAGGCAATCCTTTAGCAAACAAAACTGTAATAATTAATATTAACGGTAAAGACTACACCAGAACAACTGATGAAAACGGTACTGCAAGCATGGCATTAGGTTTACCAAGCAACACATATAATGTAACCATAACTGTCGACAATCAGATTGTAAACTCTGTCGTCACTGTCTTATCTACTGTAGACGGTACTGATGTCGTGAAAGTCTATAGAAACGGCACACAATACTATGCAACATTCACAGACAGTGAAGGTAAATACTTGGCTAGTGGAACTATCGTTAAATTCAACATTAACGGTGTAATGTATGAACGTAAAGTATCTGGCGATAAAGGTCAAGCAAAATTAAACATTAACTTACCACAAGGAAAATACATAATCACTGCAATAAACCCATCAAATGGTGAAATGGCAGCAAACAACATTACTGTATTGTCCACTATTGCTGAAAACAAAGATATTGTCAAATACTATAAAAACGCAACTCAATACACTGTTAAAATATTAGGCGATGACGGCAAGGCTGTTGGCGCAGGCGTTGATGTAAAATTCAACATCAATGGAATATTCTACACTCGCCAAACCGATGCATCAGGTATTGCTAAATTATCCATTAATTTACCTCCTGGTGATTACGTAATCACTGCTGAATACAACGGCTGCAAAGTTGCAAACAACATTACGGTACTTCCTGTATTGTCTGCAAAAGACATAACAATGAAATATCGTGACGGTACAAAATTCACTGCAACACTTGTTGACGGTCAAGGAAAACCTTACGCAGAACAAAAAGTACAGTTCAACATCAACGGGGTATTATACAACAAAGAAACAGACAGCAAAGGTCAAGCAAAATTAAACATTAATTTATTGGCAGGCGAATACATTATAACTTCAAGCTATAATGGTGCAAACATCGCAAACAAAATAACTATAACTGCCTAAGAGGTTAATTTAACCTCTTCTTTTCTTTTTTTTTAAAATTCAAATTATTAGAAATATTTATTAACATTTTTTTCAAGATATTTACATATGAAGGGAATTGAAAAGCTCACGGCTGATGTAAATGTAGATGAATTTGTTGAGAATTATGTGGATATTGAAAGATTTGAAGCGCTTTGCCAGGAATGCGATAATTATGGAAAAAATTGGAACTGCCCTCCATTTGACTTTGATGTTATGGATGTCTGGAATTCCTACTCCAAATTAAAAATCATAGCTTTTAAAATAAATTTTGACGATGAAGAGTTGGCCACTGATTTTTCAGATAAGGAATTGGAATTTATTTTGAAAAGATTGGAGAGAATGAAAGTCAAGCTTATGAATGAAATATATGTTTTGGAGGATGAAAATTCATATGCTTTGTTTTTAGGCCAATGCAGCCTGTGCATGAAATGTACTCGTGAATTCGGTATGCCTTGTAAAATGCCATTTAAGATGAGGTATTCCATTGAATCATTGGGCGGAAATGTGGACCAGATTATTGAAGATGTTTTTGGTTTTAAAATTCTTTATGCTCAAAATAATCGTCTGCCGGAATATATGATATTTGTTGGCGGCATCCTATACGAAAAGAAATAATTTTTAAAAATTTATTAATAATGTTTGACAAATAATTATCCATATGCATTAATATCATATCGATATTAACTGTAAAAATTGGGTGAAAATAATGGATAATAAGATTTTGTCAATATTACTGATTTTTATTTTGTTTATTTTATTAATTCCAAGTGTTAGTGCAATTGAGATTAATAATGACACTAATATTGAAGATTCATCTAGCGATATTACAGTTACTGACAATATCGGATCTGATGAAATTCTTTCAAGCGATATAGTTGAAGTATATTTTAATGCTTCAGCCGAAAAGGATGGTGACGGTTCTCAGGATAATCCTTATAAGTATTTACAGTCTAATAGGTTAAATAAAATAGATGTGGCTCATTTTGCAGATGGACTTTATAGATTGGATAACTATAGGGGAATATTTAGTGATTTGGAACTTGTCGGTGAAAGTGCTGAAAATACCATAATCAAATATGACGGCATGGCATTTTCCATTGGTGTTGATTCCTCACTGACTGCAAGCAATATAACATTTTCAAAAGCATCAATACGTAATTTCGGTGTTGTTGTTGCTGAAGACTGTATCTTTAAAGATTGTGTTGCAGCTTATGTGGATGAATATGACAATTCATTCGGAGGTGCAATCTATTGTAAATCAGGAGGTATTTCAAGCATTTACTCACCTGGAGCGTTTTTGACAAACTGTACTTTTTTGGATAACTATGCAGAATACGGTGGGGCGGTTTATGTCGAAATAGGTGTCTTGTCAGTTGATGGATGCAATTTCATTAATAACTCCGCTAAGGCTTATGGAGGTTCAATCAGCTGTGAAGACGGTTCTACCTTAAAAATATCTGATTCTTTCTTTGACAGCGACAAATCCATAGAGGATGCTGGAGGTGCAATCTATACAAGATTGTCATCAGCCATAATTAGGAACACAGACTTTGTAAATTGTTCTTCATTTTTCGGCGGGGCAATCTGCAGTTTAAACGGACAATTGGATGTTTCCGCTTCAAGATTCAGGAAAAACTCTGCTCAATTTGACGGAGGTGCAGTTTATGCGATGTACGGTAGGATTAATTTCTTGAATAATGAATTTGAAAGTAACGCAGCTTTAAACGGTGCAGGTGTTTTTTCCGATAACTGTACTACTATATCACTCAATTCAAATAATTTCACCTCCAATGGGGCTGTTACCGGTGGTGCATTATTTTCCAATGCAAACTCAAAAATAACAGACTTATCAAACTCATTTATAAATAATACTGCACTTTTAGATAATGATTTCCACTTGCAGGACAATTATCCTGTTGTAGTGAATGGAGAGGGCAATTATTTAGTTGTTGGAAATTATTCTGATTGGGAAGGTAAAATTCCATCATATTATAACTTATTTGATGAAGGTTTAGCTACTCCTGTACGTGATCAGCAGAATGGTGGTAACTGTTGGGGATTTTCAGCAATAGCTGCTTTAGAATCATGTATTCTTAAAGCAGGCAACATGTCCCTGGACTTGTCTGAAGAAAATATTAAAAATCTTGTAGAGCTATACTCCGCTTTCGGTTGGAAAAGGGAAACCAACGAAGGTGGAATGGATGCAATGTCATTTGCATATCTTACCAATTGGATTGGTGCTATTTATGATGAATTGGATCCTTATGATGACTATTCAACATTGTCTCCTGTTCAAAATAGTGTAATTCATGTTCAGGACATTATTTTTGCACCAATGAGACATGACTATACGGACAATGATGAAATCAAAAAGACGATTTTAAAGTATGGTGCAATTTCAGCTGCTTATGCACATTCTTCCGATTATTATAATCCTCATACTTATGCCTATTATTATTCAGGTTCAACTTATGCAAACCATGCAATCTGTGTAATTGGCTGGGACGACAATTTTTCAGCTTCAAACTTTTTGGTCACTCCTCCTGGAGATGGGGCTTGGATTATTAAAAACAGCTGGAACAAGACTTGGGGAAAGGATGGTTTCTTCTACATCTCATATTATGATACTGTCTTATTTGATTTGGGAAACGATGAATCAGCATTTACTTTTGTATTCAACAATTCAGTTAACTTTACCAAAAACTATCAGTATGACTATGGAGGCCTTACGGATTATTTAATCACAGGAAAACCTACAATGTGGTATGCCAATCAGTTCAATTCAACGGGCAGGGATTATATTTCAGCATTTTCAACATACTTTGAGGAGGATACGGATTTTGCAGCTTACGTTTATGTTAATGATGAGCTCAAATACACCCAAAACGGTTCATCCGTTCCAGGTTATCACACAATCAACTTTGATGAGCAAATTCCTGTAAATATGGGAGATACCTTTAAGGTTGCTCTTAAAATTTCCACTTCCCATTATGCAAACATTCCTATTTCAGAAAATGCAATGACTACAAGGACTTATTATAAGCCGGGTATCTCTTATGTAAGTTTCAATGGCAAAAAGTGGATAGATTTATATAATTACACTTTCGGCTATGGTTCACATTCATATAAATCACAAGCGGCATGCCTTAAGGTTTTCACTATTGAACGTGAAAAATCAAACACAACAATCAATTTAAATGGCAGTGAAGGAGTAATCGGATCACCAGTAAATATCATGGCCGAAATTAAGGACAGTGAAGGCAATTTGGTTGATTATGGAACTGTGGAATTCAATATCTTAAATAAAAGTTATCCTGTTGATGTTATTGGCGGTCTTGCCAATTTGACCTTAACGTTCAACAGCAGCAGCGTTTATGATGTTTCAGCCGCTTTTACAGCATCTGACACATATAACCCTTCAAATGCGACAGCTGTTGTTAACATTTCAAAAATCGCTCCCGAAATCATTTTGGAAATAAGTGATATCTTTTATAGGGATGATTTATGCGTTAATATTACAATGAACGCAGATATTTCAGATAATGTCACATTAATTATTGATAATGAAAGCTATGACGTAAGTATTTTAATCGGGACCGCCCTTTTTAGCCTCCCAAATGCTTTAGATGCAAGCAGTTATGGGGCGGTCCTATATTATCCAGGCAGTGATAAGTATCTCAACGATACTGCACTGGCTGAATTCAGCGTATCCCCAAAGGATATCGACATGAATGTAAGTGTTATTAATATTGAAAAGTCAATTAATATAACAGCCACTTTCAATGAAAGCATTAATGATAATGTTTCAATCAGCGTAGGAAATGACACATATATTATTCCAATCGATAATTGTCTTGCTGCACTTACATTGGAAGATTTAAAAGCAGGCATTTATCCAATAAATGTTGACTTCAAATCTCAGAATTATCTTGAAAAGTCATTCAATACAAGTGTTGAAATAGCTGAAGATTATCAAATAAGCATTGTTTCAGATGATTTGGAAAAATACTTTGGTTCATCTGAAAAATTCAAGGCTAGAATACTTGAAGGAGATAATCCGTTGATAAATGAATCTGTCATATTTACTATCAGCGGCCATAACTACACAAGATACACCGATGAAAACGGTACGGCTTCACTTGCAATCAATCTAAACTCAGGAAGCTATAATATAACTACAGCATGCAGAAACATTTCAGTTAACAATAGCATTGACGTACTCTCAACAATTGAAGGAAAAGATGTTGTAAAATACTATAGAAATGCAACCCAATATGAAGCATTGGTGCTCGACGGCAATGGAAATCCTTTAACTAAAAAGGATGTGACTTTCAATATCAACGGTGTTTTCTATACAAGAACAAGCAATGAAGATGGTATAGTCAAGCTTAACATCAATCTAAATCCTGGCGAATATATCCTAACACTGATCAATAATGTGACGGGAGAGAAATCAAGCAACAATATCACGGTATTATCAAAGCTTGTTGAAAACAGGGATTTGGTAAAATACTATAGAAATGCATCTAAATATAGCGTAAAGGTATTGGATGATGTTGGAAATCCATTAAGCGGAGTCAATGTAACTTTCAATATTAATGGGGTGTTCTATCAAAGAACTACTGACGGCAACGGTACGGCCAGTTTAAACATTAATCTGATTCCTGGCGATTACATCATTACCGCCGAATATGGTGGATTAAGGGTTTCAAACAATATTACTGTAAAGACAATATTGCTGGCTGATGATTTGATGATGAATTATCAGGACGGCTCCCAGTTCATCGCTGAAGTTCTCGATGATGTTGGAATGCCGTTGGCTGATGCAAAGGTTACCTTTAATATTAACGGTGTTTTCTATAATAGATACAGTGACTCTGGAGGTTTGGCCAAGTTAAATATTACTTTGATGAGAGGAGAATACATTATAACTTCCTCATTCAATAATTTAAATATTGCAAATAAAATTACGATTATTTAGGAGTTTTCATGTTTTATGGAGGATAATATGATTAGTAAAGTTAATAAAAAGCATTTTTTGATTTTTACTTCATTAATATTTGTATTAATGGTTCTGCCTTTATCATTTGCAGGTGATACATCAGGTTTAAATCAAACGAATGATGATACTTTAGCTATTGGTGATGATAGTCCATTAGCTATTGGAGAAACTTCAGAAATACTATCAGACAGTCAGAAGGACATCTATGTTTCAACAATTGGAGATGATTCAGGTAATGGAACGCAGGACAGTCCTTATAAAAGTTTAGAAAAAGCTTTAAGTGAAGCAACTGCAGCGACTAATACCATTTATATGGCAAACGGTACCTATAATGAATATGGATTAACTATCGGTAAGAACATTAACATCATAGGTTCCGGAGATACAGTCATTGATGCACAGGGTGGAGGCCGATTTTTTAGACTAACGGCAAATGTAAATTTCACTTTAAGCGACTTGACATTGCAGAATGTTAATGAAAGTCAGTATGGTGGTGCTATTTTCATTCGGGAATCTGGTATTTCAATTCTTGATGCAAATCTGGTCATTGACCGTGTAAAATTCATTAACCTTTATTCAGGATATAGCGGGGGTGCAATCTATAATATAGGTGGAGCTACCGTTGGAGGCCGTCATAACAATGTATCAATTACAAACTGTGAGTTTATAAATTGCGGTTCCAAGAATAATGGTGTAATCTTAACGCAATCATCTACATTAATAGCTAACTGTACTTTCATTGACAGTAAGTGTTACAGTTCAACCACAACTTCTGTTGGCAGTTCAATTGCCATTACAGGCTCTTCAACAGGTACTAATGTAATAAATATTACAGGATGTACTTTCATTGGTGATTCATTTAACAAAGGGCCTGGTGGAGCCATATATTCATCTGTAACAGATATTGATTCAATAAACATAAATAATAATGTATTTTTGATGGATGAAGGATATGGAGTATATGCTTCATCAAATAATTCTGCAAAACTTTTTAATGTAGATGACAATTGGTGGGGTGAAAACAGTCCTGATTTTACCAAATTAATCAATAACCAGAACATTAAGATTAATAGCTATGTTACTTTAAACATTTCTGCAGACTCAGAAATCATTGACGTTTTCGAAAAAGATCCTATTAATGTGGCTTTTTATAATAGTGGAGACAATACTAAAAATGCATTGATTCCTTTAAGAAACATTACCTTAACAAGCACCGGAGGGGAATTTGATTCAAATCCAACTATAATAGAAGGAGATGTTACAACAAACTTCTCATCTGAAAGTTTTGGCAAATACACAATTACGGCCAATGTAGATAACGAAGAAGTATCAACTGATGTGTTTGTCCGTAATTTGACTGATAAAACTGTTGTAATTGCCAATAGTGAAGTTAACTACAAGGATGTAACTATCACTGTAACTGTCGCACCTAAATCAGTAACAGGAAATGTAACATTCACCCTTAACGGCAAAAAGGAAAGCATTGAGTTAACTGGTGGTAAAGGAAATATCACACTGTATAATCTTCCTCTTGGAGAATATGATAATATTTTATTGACATATAATGGGGATGATGAACATGTAAAATCAAACACTACAATTTCATTTATGGTCTTTGAAAAGTATCCTTCAACTTTAACTGCTGAAAGTATTGTAAATAAGAGTTCCGTTACAATCTGTGCTGAGCTAACTCCATCAGATGCAACAGGAAACATTACATTTACTTTAAATGGAAAAGATGAAATCATTTATTTAAATGGTGGAAAAGGAAATATTACGATTGAGAATTTAGCTAATGATAATTATACGGTTGAGTTAACTTATAATGGTGATGAAAATTATCAAACGGATGTTGACATAAATAATTTCACTGTTTTAAACAGAAAACCTACTAATTTAACCGTTACTCCTGTTGTTGAAAAGGACAGCGTAACGATTTATGCTAAAGTCAATGAAACATTGGCTACGGGTAATGTGACTTTTTATTTAAGATATGCCAATAGAATCATCAGTTTGAAAAATGGTGAAGGTAATATCACAGTCGATAAGTTAACTGATGTGGATTACAATGTAACATTCGTTTATACCGGTGATAAGGATTATGAACCTTCAAACACTACTGTTGCATTTGAAGTACCTTATAATATAAAAGATACTGTTTTGACTGCTAATGCAACAGTTAAAAACCAAGTTGTTATAATTGATGTAGATATTGACAAATATAGGGCATCAGGTAATGTGACATTCACAATCAACGGTGAAGATGAGGTAATTAACATTACAAATAGTAAAGGTTCAATCACCTTAAAAGATGTTTCCTATGGCAGTTATTCAATTCTATTGACTTATAATGGAGATATAAGCCATTATCCATCAAACTACACCCTTAACTTTGAAGTAATTAAATATGACTACGGTAAAATATTATATGTTTCAAATGAAGGAAGCGATGTAAACAACGGATCTGCCAATTCACCTTTAAAGACAATATCCAAAGCTGTTGATGTAGCCAATAATTTCGATATCGTTGAAAAAATCTACATCTATGATGGCATATACAATGATTCCGATATGATTATTGAAAAAAGCATGGATATTGAAGGGGAAAGCCAAAACGCTATAATTGATGGTGAAGGCAATCTTTTATTTGAAATTTACGGCCTGGAAAACAATGTAACGTTTACCAATATAACATTTAAAAATGGTTACAATGTAAATGGTGGAGCCATAAGGGATTATGGTTATGTCTTAAACATTACAAACTGTACTTTTATAAACAACACCGCATCCGACATGGGAGGAGCAGTCTATCACTACTATGGAATTGCAAACATTGAAAATTCAAAATTCCAAGAAAACAGAGCCATTACCGGTGGGGCGGTTTATGTTTCAAGTTACACTGAATCAACAGTAATAAATAACTGTGAATTCATAAAAAATAATGCATTAAGTGGTATTTATGCCGGTGGAGCAATCTATAATGCAGGCTATTTGAATGTAAACGCTTCAACATTCACCCAAAATAGGGCAACAAGCAAATCCAATTCCACATATGACATTGGCGGTGGAGATGGAGGAGCAATATACAATGCAAATGAATTATTTGTAAATAATTCAGCATTCACTTCAAACACCGCTTATTTCTGGGGTGGAGCTATTAGGGCAGGCGGCTACACATATATTTATGATTCAAATTTCACAGACAACTCTGCAGGAAGCCGTGGTGGAGCAGTCCATTCATCAGGTTCCGGATCATACACTGCATGGACCACCTTGATAAGCGGATGTAATTTCGATTCAAACTTCATTGGAAGATCAGCTTATGAAGGTTCAACCTTTACAGGAGGAGCAATTTGTGCAGAGTCTCCAACCGCAATCCGTTATTCAAACTTCACGGATAACCATGCTCAGGATGGTGGAGCAATATTCATGAGGTCAAATGCAAAATATATTGATTACTGCAATTTCATCAACAACACTGCTGTGAACGGTGGAGCAATACTCAACAACCGTTCAATGAGCATAATTTCAAATTCATACTTTGAAGAAAACATTGCAGTTTTAGGCGGAGCAATATATGTTCACGCATCAAATTCAATAAGCGAAGACAGCTTCACCAATCTGACTGCAAACAGATATGTCTTAAATGCCGCCGAAAAAGGTGGTGCAATCTTTTCCAATGCAGGATATTCATCCCCTCAGGAACTGAACATAAAATACTCCGAATTCATTGATAATCATGCTGAAAGCGGAAGTGCAATCACAACAACAAACAGGGCAAACATTGAATACAATGCAATAATCTGTGATATAAAAAGTAAGGATGTTGTCAATGTAGCCAGAGAATGTGAAGGAATAGTTTCACTTGAAAACAACTGGTGGGGAATCAACAATCCAAATCTGGATAATATAATTGTGGGAGTTTCAACACCGGAAAGCCATGCTATATTAAATTTAACAGCATCCAAAGAACTGATTGGAAGCGATGAAACTTCAGCCATAATGGCTAAACTGATGTGGAATGACGGTACAAATGAAGGCATTGGATTAATTCCTCAAAGAAACATCACATTGAAAGCATTGAACGCCAATTTAACCAATGTATGTGGTGTTTTAGGCTCTGAATTTGAAAGTGACTTTTCAAGCAAAATCAACGGAACCTACAGAATCACTGCTTATGTGGACAATGAAGCGCTATCAATTTATGTGGTTGTAAATAGTGAATCTGACGTTCCAAAGGAAAATCTAACATTATATGCTGAAAACGTAGAGATAACAGAAGGTCAGCTTGCAAATGTTGCAGTCTATCTGGCAGAATATGCAAGCGGTAATGTATCAATCAATGGCATCACATCACCGGTCAGTTATGGAACGGCCATCGTAACAATTCCTGATTTGGCTTATGGAAATTACACCTTTGATGTTATCTATTCAGGGGATGCCAACTACAATGGCGCTAAAACTACTGTAAATGTCACGGTAAATCTAAAGGTTAAGAAAAATGCAACAATCGATGTCAGCAATGTTTTGATAAACGAAGGGGAAAGAGCTAAGATAGTTGTAAAGATCGACGACGATGCAACAGGAACAGTAACCGTTAAGGATAAAAGTGCAACTATTATCAAAGGCAGTGCAACTGTATTTTTAGATAATCTTGCCATTGGCAATTACACTTTTGATGTGGTCTATTCAGGTGACAGCAATTATAACGGCGCTCAGACAACAGTTAATGTCACAGTAAAATACGGCCAGCCTAAAACAGACCCTTCAATTAAAGCAGATGCTCCAGCAATTACCCAAGGTGAAAATGCAACAGTTACTGTCACACTTCCAAGCGATGCTACAGGCAGCGTCAGAATAGGAAACATTACGGCTCCTGTTGAAAAGGGTATTGCTGTTGTAAATGTCCCTGACTTGCCTGCCGGCAGAAATGTTTTGGAAGTAATCTATTCCGGTGACGAAAAATTCAATGAAGCCAAGACAACTGCCATAGTAAATGTAAAAAGGGATTTGACAAATGCAATTTATGCAAACGCTTCAACTGGAAGTGATGAATTCGGTAACGGTTCCAAGGACAACCCTGTAAAAACGATATACCAGGCATTTATCCTTGCAGGAGAAAACGGAACAGTTGTATTGACGGGTACATTCAAAGGAAATAAAAACACCGAATTGTACTTGTCCAGCTATATAAACAATGTGACGGTTGTGGGAATGGACGGTGCAGTCATAGACGGTGAACACAGACATTTCATCATTTCAATAACCGATGGGCAGTTCACTTTCGTTGATTTGACCTTTAAAAACGCATATTCTGCAGGTTATGGTGCTGCATTAATCAACCAGGCAGGATATCTGACAGTTGAAGACTGTACATTCATCGATAACATTGCACAGGGTTCAGCAGCCATTGATAATACGGCAATTCTCTTTGTGACAAACTGTACTTTCAAAGACAACATAGCAACCGTTTATGATGGTGGTGCAATATCATCAAGCTGGGAAGCATACATTGTAAATTCAACATTTACAAGCAACCGTGCATATCAAAACGGTGGAGCAATCAAAAACTATGAGGAAGGTTACCTTTATATTGAAGACTGTCTGTTCAGGGACAACATCGCAACAGGAAGTAGCAAAGGAAGCTATGGTGGAGCAGTCTATTCATGGTCATCTGATGTTGAAATATACATGTCTGAATTTGAAAACAACCTGGCAAACACCAAAGGCGGAGCGGTCTATTCAAGTTACGGTAATTCATTCTATGAATGGTATACCTATATCATGACATCTGAATTCAAAGGAAACGAAGCACCGACAGGTTCAACACTGTTCTTGGAGTTAGTTACAGGAGAAGTAGCATACAATGCATTCTTGGATGATTCAAATGTTGTCTATACTTCAAGCAATCACACGACACTTGACAACAACTGGTGGGGCGTTAATAATCCTGACTGGTCAAGCATTTTAAAGGGAACAGTCAAAAAGCCAAATAGCTATGCTGTCTTAAACGTAACTGCAAATCCTGATTATATATCTATAGGAAATGTATCCAAATTAACCTATGAATTCTTCTGGAATGGAACGGAAAGCAACGAAAACATAGAATTCATACCAACCAGAAGCATTGTTTTATCCGTTGACGGCGGTGAAATATCAAACTCTTCAGGATTACTGGAAAAAGGCAGATTTGAAACTGAATTCAGCTCCAATGCAGGTGGAGTTTATGAAATTACTGCAAATGTTGACAATGAAGTATTGGCAATCAATGTAACTGTTGAAGGTTTGGAAAAAGTTACCATAACTCCTGAAGCTGAAGTCAATGGAAACAATGTAACGATTAATGTTGCCTTAAATCCGGCCATTACAACTAATGTGACATTTACAATGAACAATAAAACATACACTATTCCAATTGAGGAAGGAAACGGTTCAATAACATTGACTGGCCTTGAAAACGGCAATTATTCAATCAATATAGAATTTGCAGGTGACGACACATATGAATACACCAATCAAACATTGGAATTCACAGTAAATGCAACAGCTCCAAAAGAAAACTCATCTCTCTCTTCAAGTGCAATCGTTGATGGCGATAGCGTTACAATCAGTGTTGACATTACGCCTTTGGATGCAACCGGTGAAGTTGAATTTACTCTAAACGATAAGAAATACACTTTACCTGTAGAAAATGGAAAAGCATCAACAACCATATCCGATTTGGAGCCTGGCAACTATTCTCTTGATGTTACCTACTCAGGTGATGAGAGATACAACCCTGCAGCGGTCAAATTGAACTTTACCGTAGAGGAAATGCCAAAAAATATTACAATTATCACTGCTCCTGATGTAGAAAAATACTACAAAGGACCTGAAAGATTTGTTGTAACCGTAACCGATGGTGAGGGCAATCCTTTATCAAATAAAACTGTAATAATCAATATTAACGGTAAAGACTACACCAGAAACACTGATGCAAATGGTACTGCAAGCATGGCATTAGGTTTGCCAAGCAGCACTTATGATGCAACAGTAACTGTCGATAACCAGACTGTAAAGTCTAGCGTAACAATATTGCCAACAGTAAACGGTACTGACGTTGTTAAAGTCTATAAAAATGCAACACAATACTATGCAACATTTAAAGATAGTCAGGGCAGATACCTTGCTAACGGAACAGTAGTCAAATTCAACATCAACGGAGTAATGTATGAACGTAAAATATCCGGCGATAAAGGTCTTGCAAGACTGAACATTAACTTGCCTCAAGGAGAATATATTATAACTGCAATAAACCCGCAAACCGGAGAAAATGCAGCTAATAGCATCACTGTTTTATCCACTATTGTTGAAAACAGGGATATTACCAAATACTACAAAAACGGAACTCAATACACTGTTAAATTATTGGGTGCTGACGGTAAAGCTGTTGGTGCAGGTGAAGATGTTACATTCAACATCAATGGAGTATTCTACACTCGCCAAACCGATGAATCAGGTACTGCTAAATTAAATATAAATTTGATTCCTGGAGATTATATAATCACGGCAGAATACAATGGATGCAAAGTAGCTAATGACATTAAAGTTCTTCCGGTATTGTCTGCTCAAGATATTACTATGAGCTATCATGACGGAACTCAATTTAAAGCAAAACTGCTTGATGGTCAGGGCAAGCCTTATGAAAATCAGAAAATTACATTCAACATCAATGGTGTATTCTACTCCAAATACACTGATGCTGATGGAATTGCAAGACTAAACATTAACCTGTTGAGCGGTAAATACATCATTACCTCCAGCTATAATGGATGTAATGTAGCAAATACAGTAACTATTTCTTAAGAGAATATTTACCATTCTCTTTTTATTTTTTAACTTAAATCACATTAAGCTATTTAATAGGTTGTTTAGATAAATTTATTTTTTTCAAGATTTTATTTAATTTGAAAGTTATTTCACAACAATTATATATGCTTTTTTTATAAATATATTAATGTTATTAAAAACTATTCAATCAGAATTCTTTAATTTTTTTAAAAAAATAGGGGATAATGTAAAATGTTATTAAAGTCTAAAAAGCACATAATACTTATTTTTTCTGTATTGTTGATGCTTATAATAATTCCAACGTCATTTGCAGGCGATGTAAATGATAATGGAACTGTAATTGGCTCTGCAGATGATGCTCCTATTGCAGGATCTGTAGGTAATGTAAATGATGCTCTTTCTGTGAGTGATGATTCAGAGGATGTTTTGGGCGATGATATTGTTTTTAGTACTGAAACCACACCCGATCCGACTTATGTTGATTCATACTCTGTTGGAGACAGTCAAATTATTAATGTAACTACTACATCGACTTGGGCTTTTATCACTTCTTATGATAATTGGGGTGAAACTATGTACTATGATGTTTTCATAAATGATTTTAAGATAAATACAACAATTCCTTTTAACTCTTATTCAACCACAGATTCTTTCACGTATGATTTGGCCAATATCGATTCTTTCTTTTTCGACTATGGTGAAAATACCCTAACGTTTGGATTAGATCCTGATGATATGATGTTTCATTACTATGATTTTACCCATCAGTACAATCCTTTAACCGTAAATGTCGTTTACCGCCCATATTATGTTGGAGAGAATATTATTTTGGCTCCGGATGTAGAAAAATACTACAATGGTCCTGAAAGATTTAATGTAACTGTAACTGACAGTAAAGGCAATCCTTTAGCAAATAAAACGGTTGAAATCAACATTAATAAAGTGAACTACACTAAGACTACTGATGAAAACGGTACAGCAAGCATAGCATTGAGCTTGCCAAGCAGCATATATAATGCTAGCGTAACGGTCGACAATCAGACTGTAAACTCTACCGTAACAATATTGCCAACCGTAAACGGCACAGATGTTGTAAAGGTCTATAAAAACGCAACCCAATACTATGCAACGTTTAAAGACAGTGAGGGCAACTTCCTTGCTAATGGAACTGCCGTTCAATTCAACATCAACGGTGTAATGTATGACCGTAAGGTATCCTGCGATAAAGGTCTTGCAAAATTGAACATTAACCTGCCTCAGGGAGAATACGTTATAACTGCAATAAACCCGGAAACTGGAGAAAATGCAGCTAATAATATTACAGTATTGCCAAGACTTGCTGAAAGCAAGGATATCACAAAATACTATAAAAATGCAACCCAATACACAGTAAAAGTCATTGGCGATGACGGCAACGCTGTAGGTGCTGGTGAAGAGGTAACCTTCAACATCAATGGCGTATTATATACTCAAAAGACCAACGAAAGCGGTATTGCCCAATTAAATATTAATCTGCCGCCGGGCGATTATATTATCACTGCCGAATACCAAGGCTTTAAGGTAGCTAATGACATTAAGGTGTTGCCTGTTTTAAGCGCTTCTGACTTGGAAATGAACTATCATGATGGATCTCAATTCAAAGCATGTCTGGTTGACGGTCAAGGAAAAGCTTATGCAAACCAGGAAATACAATTCAACATTAATGGAGTATTTTACTGTGAATCCACTGACAGTGAAGGTATTGCCAGCTTAAACATTAACCTGATGAGCGGCAAATACATTATCACTTCCAGCTATAACGGTTTAAACATTGCAAATACTGTAACGGTTCATTGGGGGATTTAACTCCCCATTTTTATTTTTTCGTTTCTTTTAAAAATGGATTTTAAAATTGAATGATGTATAGTAAAATTATATTTTTGCTCAATATTTTTTTTTAATTTAAAGATTTTCATATATTTTTTTATAGGATTTTCAAAAAATTAATAAGTATTTTATATATGTTTTATAAATATATTATATAGGTGATATTATGATAGTTAGTATTATCGGTGGAACTGGACCTCAAGGACTTGGAATTGGTGAAAGATTAGCGCTTGAAGGTGTTGATGTAATCATCGGTTCAAGAAAGGAAGAAAAAGCTTTGGAAGTCGTTGAACAAGCTAAAAAAGATTTGGCAGACTATGATTTGTCAACCATGTCCGGTATGGCAAATGAGGATGCCGCCCGTGAAGGTGACATTTTAATCATAACTGTACCATTGGCTGCTCAAAAACCAACAGTTGAAGGCATTAAGGAATTCTGTAAAGATAAGATTGTTATGGATGCAACAGTACCATTGGAAACAGCTATTGGCGGAAAACCATTCAGATTCATTGACCTGATGGAAGGATCTGCTGCTGAAAGAACCGCATCCATTCTTGAAGGAACAGGTGCAAAAGTAATCTGCGCTTTCTGTAACATTTCAAACTCCCACTTAGGAAACATCCCTGCCGAAATAGACTGTGACTGTCTGATTGCCGGTGATGACAAACAATCCAAAGAAGTGGCTGCAGAACTTATCAATAAGATACCTGGAATCAAAACCATTGACTGCGGCATTCTGGAAAAGGCAAGAATCATTGAAAAAATCACTCCATTACTGATTGGATTAAACATTAAATACAAATCTCATTATGGTGGTTTAAGAATTACTGGAATTAATTTCGATTAATTCTAAATTTTTTTTCTTTTTTGATAAAATGGATGAATTGGAAAGCCTTATTGGAAAATCTATTTTTGAAATCGATAGCGAATTAATTAAAGCTTTGGAAAGTGTTAATTTCAAGGTAGCTATTCTGGAATACAAATATAAAAACTGCGGCGTGAGATATCCTCCAAGTCCATTGAAATTAGCGCCAATCGATTATGATGACATCATAGCATTTGATGAATTGATAAATTTTGAAAAGATATTCATTTTCTGGTATTTCAATGAGATAATAACTGATTTGGAAATATTTGATATATCCCTGGATTTAAG
>JAFZMD010000019.1 GCA_017553445.1 Methanobrevibacter sp.
AAAAGTAACATTGAAATTATTATATGTTAAATATCCAGTATTCAGACTATGTGATTGGGATATAAAACCCCCTGAATCAGCAGTGTTATTATTGGCTTTAATATGATTAAAAGTTGAATGTTTTACTGTATATTTATAAAAAATGACACCACCATCATAATCAGCAGTGTTATTCTCAAAGAATACATCATAAAAAGTATCTTTTGTAGAATACTGGAAATATATTACAGCACCTCTACCACCAAAATTGTTTGTAGCATTGATATGGCTGAAAGTATTATTATTACTTGATTGAATATGAAAAACACCCCCAAATCCTGTTGATGCATTATTGCTATCAAAATTACAGTTTACGAATTTTGTATTTTTCATGCTTTCTGCACTAAAACCATCCGTACCAAAATAATATCTATTATAATCAGCATTTTTATATGTTGAATAAAGCCTATTTTCACTGAAAGTTACATTATCAAATACACAGTCAGACATTGATTTTGCATAAACAGCACCACCAAGATTGGATGATTCACTAGTAATATTGACTATATTCCTTATAAACGTCACGTTTGTAAAATTGGAGTTAGAAACCTCCCCCTTGAACTTTATAGAATTACCATTGCCATTTTGAATATAATTATCTTCAAATGTACAATTGATTATTTCACAAAGAGCAGTATTTGAATCACCGAAGGAAAGGGCAGAACCTTTACATCCCGTGAAAGTCAAATTCCTAAATACTACTTTTGATGGAGTAGACATGGAAAATATGTAACTATATCCATTACCATCTAATGTATGGCCCTGACCGTCTATTGTTAATTCCTTGGATATTGTTATCATTTGCTGAACCTCATTGGATGTACGGATATAATCTTTTCCCAAATAAACCGTGCTTCCGGACTCATTACCATAAATAATTTCCTTTAATTCAGCAAAGGTTTCAGCATCATCACCTAAAATCTCCTGCGAATTATCATTTAAACTTATGATTTCATCGCCCGCAGAATCAATATCATTAACGGACAATATATCGTCATTTGAAACTGCAACAGTATCATTAGCTTGATTTAAATCCTCAGCTGATACCGCAGATATTGAAATGAAAAACATTATCAAACAAATGCATAATAATTTTTTATTTATTAACATGAATAATCACCATGAAAAATTAAATAGAAGCTTTTTTTAAGCTCCTATTTTAATTGTGTTTGAAATTCTACTGCCATCATACTCTGAAGTGATGATATACTTGCCGGACTGTAAGTTAATATTCAATTTAGCAACACCACCACTGTCTGTTGTTCTATTATAAAATACCCCATTAATATTAAAGGTTATATTTTGACCGGCATAAGGCTTGCCCTGACCGTCCACCAGTTTTGCCTTGAACTGTGATCCGTCCTTATATTTCATGTTCAAATCACTGGCAGTCAATACAGGAAGCACTTTTATGGTGTTTCCTTCACGGCATTCCTTGTAATATGAAGTTATCGTGTATTCTTCAGGTTCCAGATTAATGTTTAATACAGCATGACCTGTTGCATTGGTTGTTCTGTTGTATAACCTGCCGTGAACATTGAAGCTTACTACTTCGCCGGCTCCTGCCCAGCTGCCGTCATCGGCACGTACGCGTACAACAAACTGAGAATCATTTTTATAATACTTGGTTAAATCACATGTTTCAAGTTGTGAAATAACAGTCATGATATTGCTTCTCATTTCGGATGTTGACGGATTGATTGCTGTGAGAATGTATGTGCCTTTCTCAAGGTTCAAGTTAAGCTTTGCCCAACCGGATGCATTGGTAGTTCGTTTGTAGAAAATACCATTGATGTTAAAGGAAACTTCAGTATTAACCAGAGGGTTACCTTCACCATCAAGGAACAATGCATAATACTGGGTGCCGTTTCTATATACTTTAGTTACATCAGCTGCATATATGGTCGGCAGGATTTCTACATGATTGGTTGAAACAAAATTAAATTCATCAACTTTAACATCAACAGTATAATTTCCACTGTTTAAGTTCAGTGAAAATGAAGCAATTCCTTTCGTATTAGTCGCACGGTCATATTCAACGCCATTAATTTTGATTAAAACCTCAATACCAGGAACTGGAGTTCCATCACCATATGTAATACTTACTTCGAATTTTTCAGGACCTGAGAAATACTTGGTAACGTTTTCAGCTGAAATTGTTATCGTCTTATTATTTTTTATTAAAACATTCTTATCTCCATATGCCAAATTATAATCCTCATCACCTGAATATATGGCCGTAATCACATTTTCACCATCAGTTAATTGAACATCAGACAATACAGCTTTTCCATCTTTAACAGGAACAACGTATTTTTCATCATTTACAAATATGGTTACATTGCCTGTTGCATCATCAGGCAGTGTTACAGTGATTTTGTCATTATTGAAATCAATAGTAACATTTGCATCTTTTTTAACAACAGGAGTTGTCTCTTCTGTAACTTTAAATTCAGCAGTCAATGTCAAATTCTTATAATTATTATCACCATAGAATTCAACAGTAGCAGACTTACTGCCCTCAGTCAAACTGGCCATCTGAATCAATGTATTTACATCACCATCATAGGTTTTACCGTCAACAGAGATTTTAACCTTACCTGCAAAATCATCAGGAACACTCAAAATAAAGGAAGCATTCTCCAAAGTAGTAACATCCAAAGCACTGACACAAGCATCCAAACGAGCAGGAATAACTTTAAATGAAGATGAATTAGTAATTACATCATAATTAGCATCACCATCATAAGTAACGCTTATCTGATAAGTGTCAACACTCAAATCAGGAATACTGAATGATGATTTACCATTTTTAATCTCTTCAGTATAAGATTTACCGCCAACAGTAATCGTTACAGTACCTGTTTGAGCAACTGGAACTTCAACATCAATTACAGCATCACCGCCATAAGAAATATCCTTAGCAGAAACCTTAACCAATGAAGCCAATTTAGCCAATTCATATTCTATAGAATCAATGCTTGAATTAAAATCATCATTTCCAGGATAATAAGCAACAATAGAATTATTACCAACAACAAATGAAGCATCATCCAAAACAGCCTTACCATCAACAATCTCTCTTGAATACTCCTTACCGTTTACAATAAATGTAACATTGCCTTCTACACCACTTGCAACACCAGCAACAACTTTATTATCAATAACTTCAACCTCAACACCAGACTCATTTTTAACAACCGGCTTTAACTCTTCAGTAACATTAAACTTAGCTGTTAATGTTAAATCCTTATAATTATTATCGCCATAGAATTCAACAGTAGCAGACTTACTGCCCTCAGTCAAACTGGCCATCTGGACTAATGTATTTACATCACCATCATAAGTTTCATCGTCGACAGTGATTTTAACCTTACCAGCAAAATCATCAGGAACACTCAAAATAAAGGAAGCATTCTCCAAAGTAGTAACATCCAAAGCACTGACATCAGCATCCAAATCTGCTTTAGTGACATTGAATGAACCAGAATCAGCGGTTTCGTTGTAATATTCATCGCCGGAATAACTTGCATAAACTGTATAATTTCCTGCATCCAAACCGCTAACGGAAAATTTGATTATAATATCATCAATTACTTTAGTATAGTTTTTACCACCAACACTAATCGTTACACTTCCCGTTTGACCTTCCCCAATTTCAACACAGATGATTGTATCATTGCCATAAACAATATTATTCGCTGAAACGTAAATGAATGACTCGTATTTATTGCCTTCAACTACTGTTAAATTGTAGGAGGATGAATAGAATGCATCACCATTATAAATTGCTACTATAGAGTGATTTCCAGGAGCAAACATTTCATAGTCTAAATCTTCACCAACCTGTTTAGTGTATGCTACATCATCGACAATGAATGTGACATTTCCTGTTGCACCTTCAGTTACACTAGCTTTTATGACTGCATTTTCCACATCAACGTCAAGCATAATGGTTGACGGGAGGAATTTGACAACGAATGAAGAGTTGTCAGAGGAATTCATGTAAAATTCATTGCCTGGATATGTGGCCAATACATTGTATGTTCCAGGAATTAAGTTTTTCAAGGTTAAACTAGCTACGCCATCTTTAATTTCACGTTCATATACTATGTTATTCACCATAAATGAAATATTTCCACTAATGTCTCCAGGAGAAATTGTTGCATTTATAACAACATCATTATTGCTTATTTGACTGATATCTAACTCCAGGAAAGACGGATTTAATACTTTTATTATGCCTATCTTCATATCTGCGTCTTCAAGACCATCAAACAATGCACTTATCAAATGAGCGCCGATTGATATATCCTCATAATAAAATGAATAAAGCTTACCGTCAAAAGTAGCATCACCCAATACAGTGTCGCCGTCTTTAAATTTAAATTCATTTAATTTAATTGTATTTCCAGCATCATCTGTTACATTGGCAATTAACATGTATGATCTTTCAGTTGTGGCAATTGTCCTGTTTTCCAATATTACAACATTGGTTTTTGTAGCAACATTAATATCATTTATAATCAAGTTGTTGAATTTATTATTATTAAGCAATAAATTACCCTTATTTAAAATTACATAATCTCCACCACTACTTAGTTCAATGACATTAGTTAATGAAGTTTCACCACCATTGTATATGCTGTTGGAATCATATAAGTGGGAATTTTCAATATTCAAATTGCCGCTTCCCAGATATATTGAATTATCATTGCTATTTTCTCCAAATTCTGTGTTATTTACGCCAACTTTAGATCCACTAACGTATAATGCACTACCATTAACTCCCTCATTACCTGTGAAATTAGAATTTGTAATGTTAAGCGTTGAATCTTTAGCAAAAATACCTCCTGCGTAAGCATTAGCGGAATTGTCTGCGAAACTAGATCCATTAACAGTTACATTAGTAGAGCCGCTAACATAAACGGCAGCACCATTGCCTGCAGTATTATTGACAAAACTGGAGTCTTCAACAGTGACATTAGAAGAACGATTAATGAAAATACCTGCACCTTCATCTGCAGTATTATTTGTAAGATGAACATTGTAGATAGTAATATTATTTTTATGGTCCAAATAAATTGCACCACCAATTCCAGCATAATTATTGGTAAAATTAGAATTGGAAATAGTTATATTATAGTCGCCTGTACCAATGTCTTGGTAAAAATCACTAATAGCTCCACCAATTGCCAATGCATTACCTTCATATATAATACCATTATTATCGAAAGTTGACTGGTTAATCATTGTATTTAAAACAACCGTTGTTATAATAGCCCCACCATAAATAATTCCAGCATTTGAATTGCCGCTAGCATTAACAATATTGTTGGTGAAATTACAATCATTTATAATTACATTATCACCCATTCCGAATTCTACTGCTCCGCATCCGATATTGTCAGAACTATTATTTTTGATTGTGTTATTTATGAAGTTGGATGATTGAATTTCTATTGTGCCAAACATCATTGCCCCGAAAGCCCCGCAAACCAATGAAGCAGTGTTATTTATGAAATCAGACTCGACAATCGTTAAACCTCCGATTACACATTCTACTGCTCCAGCCTGACCGGCAGAGTTATTTATGAATGTACAATTTTCAATATCTGCATAAGAAAACATCGTGAGTAAAGCACCTGCTGCATCTGTAGCGCAGTTATCAGTGAATAGGGAGTTCTGTATAGTTCCCATACACAATACTAAAAATACTGCACCTCCCTGAACGGCAAGATTATCCTTAAATGTACAATTATCAATAATCAGACTATTTCCAACGCTTGCATATATTGCTCCGCCTCTCTCCTGGTGATTTTCCTCATACCTATTACCATTGATAAAGGTAATATTGTTTATTGTTACATTTGCCAGTAAAACGCCACTTGTGGACTGGTGCTCATCATTAGCAATGAAAAATATCCTGGATTTATTTTGAGCATCAATAGTGTAGCCGTTACCGTTAATGGTAATGTTCTTTTTAATTTCAATACCCTCATCAATAGTGTCCAAACCTATAGTGTACTTATAGTCCCTTGTGAGATTCAATACTCCGCCATCAGGAGTTTTGTCCACATATAGCTGCAATCTATTAAAGTCACCGATTCTTATAGAAATTTCATTTTTAAAACTACTGCTGCGATAATATGCATCGGCAGTAATGTGTGAAGATACATTAAAGTCTCCATCAATCCAATCTAAGTATTCGAATTCGACCTGACTGCTATCGTTGGTTAATAGAGAGAATGTTTTATACAATTTCTTTTCTTCGTCATAAACATCAAAAACAACAATCCTGTTAGGTAAAACAGTTGATAAAACAGGGGAAACATCATTGGAGTTTACAATCTTTTCACCATCCCAATAGGTAACGTTATCGAAGTTTAAAGTAGCCTCATCACAATACACTGCATTGATATAATTGTCATTGGCAATGACTGTAGCAACAGCACTGTAATCCGTTTCATTGATATCTAAAACTATGGAAGCATTTGCCAGATTTTCCAAAAAGCTTGAATTTATGAGATTTACATTATTGCTTTGTAAAATGTAGATTGCACTACCGTTACATGCAGAATTGTTTGTGAAATTAGAATTACTAACATTCATATCTCCCATAATCTCTAAAGCAAAAATAGCTCCACCATTATATTCAGACTCATTAGAAAAAGCATTATTATTATCAAAGCCAGAATCACTAATATTCATATCTCCCCCAACATAATAAGCAAAAATAGCACCACCACCATTCAATTCAGACTCATTAGAAAAAGCATTATTATTATCAAAGTTAGAATGACCTATAGTAATATCTCCTATAATCTCTAAAGCAAAAATAGCACCACCACCATTCAATTCAGACTCATTACTAAAAGCATTATTATTATCAAAGTTAGAATTACTAATATTCATATCTCCTTCAACATAATAAGCAAAAATAGCACCACCACTATATTCAGACTCATTACTAAAAGCAGTGTTATTGCTGAAGTTAGAATTGTTTACATTGAAAGCATTAACCCCAAGTATTGAAATAGACGAACCTCCAACAAACATTGAAGATCCATTGACAGAAATATTATTATTGGTGAAATTGGAGTTATTGACTGTTAAATCTTTAATTGAATACATGAAAAATGAACCCATAACTACCATATTACTTCCATTTAGGAAAACACCATTATTGTCGAAATTTGAATTATTAACAAATAAAGTAGCTTCAGGAGGGGAATTAAAATCACCATACATTAATACTGCACTGCCCCCAATAAGCGGTTGATTGGTACCATAAACAGTATTGTTTAAAAAGTCACAATCTGTTATGATATTTAGCTCACTAGAAGAACTATATGCAATTGCAACAGTACCTCCGCAAGGATTCTCATCACCATAATTATCATCCAATACAACGCTATTATTTAAAAAGCCAGATTCTGATATTGTTAAATTAGATTGCCAAGAAGCAATGGCACTACCAATAACTGTAGCATTATTTCTAATGAAATAAGTATTATTTATCATGGTATTATTAATCATTTCCATGAGTACTGCACCACCATACATAGCAAAATTTTCTGTAAAGAACGAATTATTAATTGTAAAGTTATTGCACTGCATAACACCTACTGCACCGGCAGAAAAAGCAGTACAATTTGTAAAATTACTGTCGTTGATTGTGAGAATATTTGCCTGCATTGAACAAATGGCACCGCATACTTCAGCAGAATTATTTGAAAATACACAATTTTCAACAATTAAATCGTTTATTGTTAAAATTGCTCCCCCATATCTCATAAGATTATTATCTACATACCCATTTGCGTTTATAAAAGTAATATTTTCTAATGTAACTTGATAATGAGGATAATCAACCCCATCATAAATTAAAAATATTCTGGATTGATTTAGGGCGTTAATAGTAAAACCATTACCAAGAATAGTAATATTTTTATCAATGACTATTCCTCCAATAAGATTATCATCCAAACCTGGGGTGAATGTGAAATTGCGTTTCAATTCCAAAACACCATTTTCAGAAGTAACCATGATTAAATTCTGCAAAATAGTGAACTCTCCCAGTTCTTCTACAGTAGTTTCATCTTCACCATAAACATATTGGGTATTTTCTGAATGATATGCTCGAACTTGAGTGCCATATTCAAGATTCAAATCCCTGAACAGGGCAACACCATTTTCATTAGTCATGTTAGTGATAGTTTTAGTGGATTGGCTTGTTTCATCATAAAATTCAATGGTCACATTTTGGAATGGAATATGTGAAGAATAAATCGGATAGACATCATCAGTATTTAAAATGCCTTTATCTGTTGAATAACTAACATTTGAAAAGCTAACTACATCATTAGCTGAATAAACAGCATCAATTTGAGTATTTCCACCGGACAATACAACCTGGGCTTCATCTGTGGAATAACATATCAGATTTACATCGATGACCGTTAATTTATTGTCTATAAACTCACTGTCAGAAATGCTTAAAGGAGTATCACCATTATAAACAATTGCACTGCCCTGATTTGCAGTGTTGAACTTGAATCTGGAATCGCTGATTTCAAAATTTTCAACATTTGAATTTATATAAATTGCTGCTCCGCCATCAGGATTAAAAAACGATTCCACAGGAGGAGGACTATTAAATGCAGTGTTGTTGATGAAATCACAGTTTGTAATTATAAGATTGTCCAATTCAGAGTCTGAAAATATTGCTCCACCACCAAGTGCGACGGTGTTGTTTTCAAAAAGACATCCATTGAAAGTGAAATTAGATCCTGAATCAGTATTTATATAAACTGCAGCCCCGCTACCAAAAATGCCTTCTATATCTATTTTTCCTACAATTGTCCCATATTCCACATCATTATAAACAAAATCGTCATTGTCAAAATTTACATTACAGGAACCCATTAACTCAACGGCAGCACCATCATGACTTTCACGATTAGTTCCATATAAGAAATCTGAATCGACGATATTACAATCATCAATAGCCTTTACATAAATAGCACTTTCGTTATTAGACTTAAAAGTACAATTAGTAATATTAAAATTAACGTAGACTTCCGGCAAACTAATTATTTGACGAACCATATCATTATTCTCAAAAATGGAATCACTAATATTCAAATTAAGCCTTGAATTAGGAGATCTAGTACTACTGAGAATACATCCTTCTTTATTATCCGAA
>JAFZMD010000020.1 GCA_017553445.1 Methanobrevibacter sp.
AAAGAGTATTTTTACTCTTTTTACTTATTTTTTAAAAAAAGAAAGTAAAAAGAAAGAAGATTTAGTAAATAGTAGGGATACGTACTCCCATTTTAGCTCTTCTTTCACGTTCTGCAGTATTTTTGTCTTTTTTACCTTTAGCTAATTTTTCAAGTAAAGGAAGACCTGGTTTTACATCGTCCATTGGTTTTGCTTCAATTAAACCTGCGTCAACAGCAGCTTTAAATATTGATTCACCATCGTCAGTTCTGGTTAAAACAGTTGACCAACCGTCAGGGGAACCTACAGAACCGGTAGATACATCAGCCCATTCAGCAACGTAATCTTGACATACGTTACATCCAGCTTGTTCGTATCCGTGGGTTTCTTTAATAGCTAATCCTTTGTCTTCACCGTCTTTGGTTAACCAGAATTTACCTTTACCAATATCCATTTTAGTAGCATCAGTTAAGTCATCAAATCCTAATTTAGCAGTAGCAAAAGTATCAAGAGAAGCCATAGGGAAGTTTTCCATACAGTAGATACCGATGATTAAGTTTACTTTATCAGCGACAAATCTTGTGAATGGATAAGCTTTAGCTTTTCTTAAACCTTGTACTTGACATGGAGTTGCAACTACACCGAGTTTTTCAAGACCGTATTGACGGGTTGCTTCTTTTAAAACGGATAATGTTGGGGACATTGAGTATTTAGTTCCTGCAGCTGCAATTACTTCATCGGATGAAGTTACAACAGTAGGAATAGGTCTCCAATCTTCATCAGGAGTTCCAGCAACAACAGCACCTTCAATGATTCCTTCATCAAGTGCGTAACATAATAATGCTGAAACAATTCCTCCATCTTGTGATACGTCTAATATTTTTTGTTCAGTAGATCTTGCAGATAATGCTTCTTTATAAGTACCTAATGGCATATCCAATCCTCCTAAAGTCCTGTTTCCTTTTTAATTCTTCCTTCAGGTAACCATGATCTTGGACACATTACGTAACAAGTTCCACACTTAATACATCTGTCTCTATCACAGCTAGGTCTACCTTCAGAATAGCCCATTGCCCTTGTTGGACAAGCTAGACCACAAGTTCCACATCCAGAACATAATCCTTGACGGACTACGTTAGTCAATACATCACAGCCACATCCAGCATTACATGCAGCTAAATCCATTGCAGGTTTTAAGTAATCTAAGTCACCTTCGCATACTGCGACTACAGTTTTTGCAATCATTTCAGGAGCTACAGGACAACCAGGAAGTGCTGCATCAACTTTTACTAATGAACTAATAGGTAAGAATGATTCGTGTTTAGGTTGTGCTTGTTGACCACCGCGTGCGTAGGTTGTGAAACAACCGGTAACTGCACAGGATCCAAATGCAACAATTAAACCAGATTTTTTTCTTGCTTCTAAGAGTTCGTGAACACTGTGTTCGTCTTGTAAACAAACGGATCCTTCAATTAAACATACGTCCATTTCTGGCATTTCTTCAGCGTAAGTTCCGTGAATCCATTTGTCAACTAAAGTTTGTCCGTATACAATATCAACCATATCAGTTAAAACAGCAGATAAAATGTCATAGTTTTCGGTTAAAGACATTGCATCACCAGTACAACCACTTAAGTGTATATAACCGATACGTGGTTTAGCAGAAGCAGCTTTTGGTTCTTCAGCAGGAGCTTTTGTTTCTGCAGGAGCAGCTTCAACTTTTTTCTCTACTTTTGGTGCTTCTTCAGAGGAACCTCCAAAAGCTTTTTTCAATTTATCAAACATTATTTTACCCCGATTTCTTTTAAAATAATATCAATAGCCTTAGGAATAGCCTTTTCAACAGGTTCAGTTAAACCTACATCTACATCCGGAGTTGGAATACATGCTGGTTTACAACCAACAATAACAACCTCACATTTCTGTGCAATCTCTTGAAGAGGCTCTTCAACAGTCATTCCATGAGGATTGTCGTATTTTCCTTTTTCCATAATCATTGGATCAAATTTATCAACAGTTCCGGCTTCAGCATTGAATTCAACGACATCCAAAACGATTAATTTTTTCCAGTCATATTCCTCATATAACGGGAAGAAATTTGTCGGAGCTGCTGTACCGCCGTCTACAAATTGAATACCTTCAGGTAGTGAAATACCTTCGAATTTTTCCTGAATTTCTGATAAGACATCCTTATCGAATTCATCTTCAACATATGCAGTTACGGCCGGATCGTAATAATCCTTTTTGTCATCAAAATATTTCTGTAAAATATTGATGAGTATAGGACCAAATCCGTCGTCTTTGAATAATATATTTCCGCATCCAATAATGATTATATCCGAATCATAAGGCATTAAATAATTCCTCCACTATCTAGATTCTCACCATTTCGTTTTTGAGAACAGATTTGTCTTCGTCGTCAACTACCATTACGTGAGTAGCACATGATAAACATGGGTCGTATGCCCTGATTACATGTGGACCAAAGTCGTGATGGAATCCTTCTGTTGCAGGACCCATTGTTGGAATGTTCCAGGTAGTCGGTACAATTGCAGAATAGAATGCAGTTTTACCGTCAACAACTTTTGCCATATGTACATCAGTTCCTCTAGGACCTTCGATGACACCAAATCCAAGTTCTCCAGTTCCTCTTTTATCGTAACTTACGTTTGCAGGTGCTGCAGGATCAATTGCATCCAATGCTTCCATACAAGCATCATAGTTTTTCAGCATTTCATCTGCACGAGCAGCGTGTTGTGCGACTACACCTTTGTCTTTGAAACCTGAGAATTTTTCCATCCTTGCTCTAGGACCGGTTTCAACATTTACACCTTCCCATAATGGAATTACAGAACATCCTCTTTTACCAATTTCAGGGTCATCATACCATGCTTCTGGCAATACTTCAGAGAATTTGTCCATGTCAAATTCGTTGGAACCGTAAGTTGCATCAACTGCCATTAATGGCTGGTTAACTACACCTAAATCAGCAGGCAAGCCTGCTTCGAGGACACAATTTTTGATAAATTCAACGTGTGCTTCGAGTTTTGGTCTAAATGCAGTCATTCTTTCGACTAATCTTTCTTTGGTGAATGGCGTGATGTTTCTTGCCATACCACCGACTCTTATATCAGATGGGTGAATACCTTCACCAGCAATCATTTCAACAACATACTGAACAGTTTTTCTGACTTCACTTACACTGTTGACTGCATCCACGAATTTGTCCTCAGGGACAACATCAGGTGCAACCAAGAATTGGTGAATTGCTGCACTGTTAATACCATGTGCTGCTGCGACAGCTTTTCTTAACAATTTAGCTGCTTTAGGAATTTCAATACCTAATGCCATATCCATTGCTTCAGCGGAAGCCAAAGTGTGTGGAATTGGACATACACCACAAATCCTTTGACATAGAACAGGTGCGGTTTCAGGAGCTTTGTTAAGAACCATCTTTTCTAAACCCCTTACAGGAGTTATACTAAAATACATACCTTTTGTAACAATCCCTTCATCGTCAACTTCCAT
>JAFZMD010000021.1 GCA_017553445.1 Methanobrevibacter sp.
ATGGTTCCATCTTATGTTGTTAAATTGGATGAGATTCCTTTGAATGTTAATGGTAAGGTTGATAAGCGTGCTTTGCCTGATGTTGATGTTGATGTTTTGCGTGTGGAGTATGTTGCTCCTGTTACTGAAACTGAAAAGTTAATTGTAAGTGCTTTTGAAGAAGTCTTTAATCAGGACAATATTGGTGTTTATGATGATTTCACTCGTCTCGGTGGTGATTCATTAACTGCGATTAAAATAACATCAATCTTGTTAAAATATGAAATTAGTGTTAATGCTCATGTTATATTTGAAAATAAAACTCCTTATCAAATTGCAAAATGCATTGATGAAAACCAAGAAGAATATGGATTCTATCTGGCTAAAGAGGGTACTTCAGATCAAAATATGTTTATACTGCCTCCGATGGGTGGAATTTCTATGGTATTTTCACATTTGGTTGACAATCTTGAATTTGAAGGTAATGTCTACCTTATTGATGACTTTAAATTCGATTTAACAATAGATGAAATCAAAAATACTGACCATAATATGACATTTGAAAAATATTGGGATGCAATCAAAGATATCTTCCAAGATGGTGATATTATAGTTGGATATTCATTAGGTTGTCTTTTCGCAATGCTTATTGTCGAGAAATTAGAAAAATGCCGGAAAATAGAAAAATGTGTCTTAATAGACGGTGTATTAGACTTCTACAGTAATAAAGTTCCAGAAAAGGAAGAAGTGGTGAATCTTATTGAGGAACAATTTGACTTTGTCTTTGATGTTGATGAGTTTGGACCGCAAGACCGTGATGTGTTAATTGACAAGATAGTTGAAATGTTCGTTGTAAATTCTGTATGGGATTTCCCAGCTGCGAAAATCAATGAAACTCCTGTAATTTATCTTGCTACTGGTTCTGGTCTTGAAAGTAAATTTGATGATGTCGCAAGATATGGGGAATTCATCATGATTGAAGACACTGATCATGATGCTATTATTAAGGATGATTTTGAAAAGATTGTCAAATATCTTAAATAAGTTCCCAACAATAAGTTGAGACATATTCAATCATGAAAATATATATTTTAATTTAAACCATTTGAGGAAAATAATTTCATGTTCAATCATTATTTCAAAACTATCCAGTTTTAAGTCCATTCCGAGGCCAGTATATTTCATGTAGCTTTCCTTTAAAACCAATACTTGAAAAATTCATCCGGTCTGTTTTTTGCATTCATTATATTTTCATATTCTCTGTTGTAGAAGTAATGTTTGGCTATGTTTAAATCAATTGTAGGATCAATATATTCAATATCTGCTCCAACTTCCATGTCTGATATTGCACATAAAACCATTTTGCAGGAATGGCTTAAATTAAAATGAAAATCTTCATGGTTGGATATGTATGCCTTCCCATATTTTCCAATTTTAAAATCAGGTTCGGTGATTTTTTCCTTTTTTAGCATTTTGTCCAAAAGCAGATATGCTCCGGCACTAAGTTTTTTGTCCCGGTCAAATTTAAATCTGTTTACTTTATCTATTCTGCCTTTTGGCAGCAATTCATATGCTTTGGATAAATTTAAATCACTAACATCAAGATAAGCTACTTTAATCATTTCAACCTCAAATATAATAATGTCATGTCATCATATTGCTGTGCATCTCTAGTGAAGTCATTAATGTCATCTAATAATGGGCTGATTGGATCTTTATCAAGCTTAAACCCATTAAAGAAGTTTAAAAGTCTATCTTTTCCATACTGTTCATCTTCGTTATTGTTGGCGTCGGTTATTCCGTCGGTGTATATTACTATCTCATCTGCCAATGTTATTTCTTCGTTGACATATTCAAAATCATCCAGAATTCCCAATACAATTCCTCTGTCGATATCCAGATATCTGAATTCACCATTTTCCTTGAATAATGGAGGATTGTGTCCAGCATTTGAAAATGTTAATCTTTTAGTTGTCTTGTTGTAGATTCCAAGCCATAATGTTATAAACATTGTTTCGAGATTGTTTTCACACAACTGGTTGTTTATGGAATATAAGACTTTCGAAGGATCCAATTCACTTTTGACCAGTTGTTTTATCATTACCTGACTAATCATTGCAAGCAGCGCTGCTGGAATGCCTTTTCCTGATGCATCACCAATTACGATAGCCAAATTGTTTTCATCTAATTGATAATAGTCAAAAAAGTCGCCTCCGACTTCCTTTGCAGGCTGTGAATAACCATTGACAACATATTCATCAGTATCAATGGGTGCAGTTGGAAGGTTTGCAGCCTGAATTTTTGTTGCAATATTGAGTTCTGCCTTAATGCGCTCCTTTTCACCTTCAATTTCCTGAATATTTTCTATGTAATTGTTGTTGAAGTTTATCAGGTCAGTATATGATCGGGCAAGTATACCGATTTCCGTTTCTTCTGTCACAAATTCTGAATAGATGTCTACTAATCTTTCAGATTCTATTTTTTCATTTTCATGGATAAGATTCTCAATTTTTGAGAATGATAGAATAGGTTCTATGACATTAATCTCAATATATTTTAAAACGGCAAATGACGGAATAAAGAAGATTAACAGCAATATGTCTACAAGTATCATCATTGAGAGTACTATCTCGTTTGTGTCTAATGGGAGAAAGTCGTCAATGGCAGCAATTAATATGTGGTCATAAGATATTATGATGCCTATAATTATGATGAATAATATAGTTAAATGGAATATGTTCATTATATTTTCAGGAATTGATTTAGAATTTTTAACAGTTACATCGGAGGTTATTGGCTTTGTTAAATAAGCAATTAAAATTAAAGTGATTATTATAAACTCAATGAGAATGACATAACTATTCAAAACTGTAGTATAATTAATTATTAATGTCAATATCAAGGCTGAGACTAATAGAATTCGCAAAATTTGGTATAACTTTTCATTGGATTCTCTTTCAGATTTTTTTGGAATGAGCGTCAAATCATGTTTATTGGAGAGCCATATTCCGATTATTCCAAAGACGATTGATGAATTGATGAAGTTCAAGGAGTAACTAAATTCGATAAGGCCGTCTATGGGAATGGTCTTTGGGTATATCAAATAAAACAATTGTCCATGCAATATGCTATATGTTACTCCACAAATAAGGACAATTCCTATAAATAGGAGGACATTGGTTGTATTGTTTAATTTTGGTTTTGTAACTTCGCTTCGTTTTTTATATTTGTTGTACCATAGTTTATATGCAAGATAAGATATTGCAAAACTAACGATGGCTGAAGCTATGGCAATTATCGGACTGTATCCTCTAATTAAGTCGCATAAAAAATTCGCCGCAACAGACCCAATTGCTCCGTATGGGCCAAATAGCAGTCCTGAAACTAATAGCACACCAACATGCGGACTCAATCCGCCTCCAAAATTTTGTCCTTTTATATAGAAGATTCCTAAATTAAAGACTAACATTAATATAAAAGGAATTCCGATTTGTTTTATTTTTTTATTCATGATTCCACTATTTTAGTAATTTTCAAGTAATTTTCACCATTGATGTAACTATAGTCCAATTCATCCGCCAGTTCTTTAGTTAAAAAAATTCCCATCCCTCCAATTTGTGCCTCATCAATATTTTCGGGCAGATGAGGATTTTCTTTTAGGATTGGATTGAATTCAATTCCATTATCAATAAATTCGATTGTTAATGTAGGTTTGTCATATTCTGCATTGACGATTATGAATTCTGTTTTTGAGTAGTCTAAAATATTGATGAATACTTCTTCAACAATTAAATCGACTTGAATGTTTTTTTCTCCAAGTTCATTTAAAATAAACTCATTTAATGTATATAATTCATTTATTTCTGGTTTTAGGGTTATTGAATTCATTTTATCTTAAAATCTTGTCGAAACCGGACATTATTAATATTTCGCCAACAGAACCATCAACGTTTTTGATACGGCAGTATGTTTTCAGGTTTTAATTTCATATATTATATATTATTTATTATATTTATATTAATTTTTAAATTAACACGATTCTAATTTAAGATAAATTTTTTAACAAATATAAATATACATTATTATGATAAACATTTGAAGGTTTGTGTTATGGATAATAAAATTTTTTTCAGGGAATATCTGTCAAAATTATGGTTGGATTTTGATGAATCAACTTTAATAGCTCCAAATAAGAATGGTGCAAAAGAAAACGGTGTAATTAAGAAATCTGAACATGAAATCAAAAAAGAAAATCTAGTTGAATTTGCTAATGCCAATTCAATTTCAATCAATGAGATTTTGCTGGCAAGCTTGATTTTAACACTCAATAAATTCAACTTTTCGGATGAAACTTTAATCTTCAATCAGAATAATGTTCCATTTGCCGCTAAATTTGAAAACAGAGAAATTTCCATTAAGGAATTTCTGGAAAAAGTTCATGAAAATTATGCTACAACTTTAGAGTTCGATGGATATGTTGATGATGAAGACCTTATTTTAAAGCCAGAATTTTATTATTCTTTTGATGAAAATCTAAAACCGGATTCAGAATATTCTAATTATCTAAGCATGGTTGAAAATGATAAAAATGTTTTATTGTCCCTGTTTTACAATGATGAATTGTATAGCGAAGATTTCATTAAGTTATTCTTATCAAGCCTTGAAAAAATCATAAACCAAATTATTGAAGAGGATATTGAAAAAACAGAAATTTGTGAAATCGCCCTTGTGGGTGAAAAGAAAGATATTCATTTTAGTGAAGTTGAAATGCCTTTGCTTCACAAACGATTTGAAAAGCAAGTGACTCTCAAACCTGATAATATTGCTCTTGTTGCGAGTGATGCCACATTGACCTACAGACAGTTGGATGAAAAGGCAAATGTCATCGCAAATGCTTTAATCGATAAAGGAATCAAACCTACAAATAATGTTCTGGTCATGCTTTCAAGAAACAGCAATCTGATTGCATCTATTTTAGGTGTTCTGAAGGCAGGCTGTGCGTTCATTCCGATTGATCCGGAATATCCTCAAGAGAGGATTAACTATATTTTTGAAAACAGCCAGGCGGATTATATCATTTCTAATGAGTCTGGAAAAAACTCTTTAGACATTAATGAGCTGCTTGAAGAAGGAAACATTGAAAATCCTGATGTTAATGTTGGGGCAGATGATTTGGCTTATATGATTTACACTTCAGGGTCCACAGGAAATCCTAAGGGAGTAATGATTTCACATGAAAACATTTGTAATCAAGTTTCAAATCCTAAATCCACTTATGATAGTCTGCTGTGCATTACAACCATTTCTTTTGACGTGGCCATGGACGATATACTCACTTCACTTTCAAATGGTCTAAAATTAGTATTTGCCAACGATGTTGAAATAAAAAATATTCCTGAACTGACTAAATTAATCAATGAGAATAAACCTGAAGTGGCCGATTTCACACCTTCAAGACTGGCATCATATCTGGAGGTAAAAGAGTTTTGCAATGCAATTTCCTGTTTGAAATGCGTTTTCCTGGGCGGGGAGCAATTTTCAGCCAAAGTTTTTGAGGACTTAAGAAAATACAGTGATGCTGTTGTCTATAACAGTTACGGCCCAACAGAAACAACAATCACCTCAAACAACAAGGAAGTGGTGAGCATTGATGACATTAATGTTGGTTTTCCTCATGACAATTATATAACTGATGTTCGGGATATCGACGGCAAATTGGTGCCTAATGGTGTAATGGGCGAACTCTACATTGGAGGTACAGGTGTAGGTAAAGGATACTACAACATGCCTGAAAAGACCAAAGAAGTGTTCCTGACAATCAATGATATCCCTTATTATAGAAGTGGGGATTATGCTATTGAGCTTGCGAATGGTGAGATTGACATTAAGGGAAGGATTGACAATCAAATAAAATTAAGAGGTTTAAGAATTGAAATCGGCGAAATTGAAACCAACATAAGCCAATATCCAAATATAAAACAGGCAGTTGTTGTTATTAAAGAAGTTAACGATAACGATCATCTCTGTGCATATTATACTGCTGATGGGGAAATTGACAGCGATGATTTAAAAGAGTATTTGAAGGACCGCTTAACACGTTATATGGTTCCGACAGTCTTTATGCAGCTTGACGATATGCCGCAAACTCCAAACGGCAAGACAGACTTGAAGAAGTTGCCGGAGCCTCAACTGACATTAACCTTAACGCTTCCCGAAACCGAAACAGAAATAAGGTTGCATGAAATCGCTTCATCAATCAGCAAAACAGAGGATTTCGGTACCGCCGATGATTTGTATGCTGTAGGATTTACTTCATTGACATTGATGAAATTAAATGCAAGAATCTATGAGGAAATGGGCGTTAATCTGGATATCATCTCATTATTGAACGACCCTACAATCAAAAACATTGCAAATGAAATTGAAAATAATGATATTCTTGATTTGGATGATGTCATTGAATTATCTAAGGATATGGAGTATTATCCATTGACAGAAAATCAAATGGGAATCTATTATGAATGTATTCAAAGCGGAGACATTGCGCAATATAATCTCCCATCAATTATAAGATTTGATGATGAGATAGATGCTGATAGATTAAAAGACGCTATCATTAAGACAATTGAAACATATCCTTACCTTAAAACAAGGATTGTCGCAGAAAAAGGTAATGTAATGCTGAAACGTGATGATTCAATAGCTATTGATGATATTCCAATCGTTAGTGTTGATGACATTTCCGATGAGGAAATCGAAAAGGAAAACCTGAAGCTATTTGACTTGCACAATGACCAATTGTTCAGATTCAAAATCTATAAAACTCATAGTGAAACAATTTTATTCTCTGATGTCCACCATATAATCTCCGATGGTGAATCATTGGATAAGCTATTTACAAATATTGCCAATGCTTATCAGGGAAGAGAAATTGAAAAAGAAACAATCAACGGTTACATCAACAGTCTGATTGAAAGCGAGAATGAAAACAGCGAAAGATACGAGTCATCCAAAAAGTTCTTCCATGATAAGTTAACCCAGGATGTTGATTCAACTGTTTTAACCCCTAACCTGAATGGTAATTTTGAAGAAGGAGTTTTAAAGTCAATTTCTAAAAATATTAATTCGGATTTGGTTAATAAGTTCTGCAGCGACAATAGGATAACCCCTAATGTCTTGTTCATGGCAGTGACCATGCTGAACCTGAACAAGTACTCATTCACTGACAAGACATTGATTACAACCATTTTCAACGGAAGGTCAAACTCATCATACATCAACACACAGACATTGCTTGTTAAAACACTTCCAATCGTCTCAATAAATGATGACAGGAATTTAACAATTAAAGAATACTTGAAATCAGTAAATGACATCTGGATGGAAACTATAAGTCATTCTGATTATCCTTACACCAGAATTTCTGATGAGTTCGGGCTAAAACCGGAGTTTTTCTACGCATACAACAATATTGATGCTGAAAAGATTGAAATCGGTGATAAGACATACAATGTCAAGTACTTGAATTCACTTGAAATCAATTATAAAATATCTCTGGAGGTTAACGAAACCAGGGACAGCATCGAATTATTGATTCAATACAATAATCAATTGTACAGTGCAGATTACATCGAAACCTTCTTAAACTGCATAGTTGATGTAATAAATAAATTAACTGAAGAGGATATTGAAGAATTACGCATCAGTGAAATTGAATTGGGTGAAAGTAAGGAGATACCTACTTTTGTCCCAGTTGAAATTCCATTTATCCACAAGCGTTTCGAAAAGCAAGTCGAAGAAAATCCGGATAATGTTGCATTGGTTGCAAGTGATGCCACATTGACCTATGGAGAACTTAATAGAAAGGCCAATCGTGTTGCCAATGCCCTTATAAACAGAGGAATCAAAGCTAATAGTAATGTGCTGGTAATGCTTCCAAGGGCCAGCAATCTTATTTCAACCATTTTGGGCATCTTGAAGGCAGGCTGCGCATTCATACCTATAGATATAAACTATCCTAAAGGAAGGATTGATTATATTTTTGAAAACAGTCAGGCGGATTATTTGATAGCAGATGGTGAAATTGAAAATTCGATTGATGTTGAAGAATTGCTCAAAGAGGAGAATACCTCAAATCCTCAAGTGGAAATTGATCCGGATGATTTGGCATATATGATTTACACTTCCGGTTCCACGGGAAATCCTAAAGGGGTAATGACCACTCATAAAAATATTACAAACCTATTTTCACAAAGCAAGGACAGTGTAGTGTATAAGGCATATTCGAAAATGAAAAGGACCCTTGCCCTTTCAACCGTATCATTTGATGCATTCCTTCTTGATTTCATGCCATTGACCTTAGGTTTGGAAATGGTGCTTGCTAATGACAGCGAAATAAAAAATATTAAAGAATTAGTTGAGTTAATCAAAAGAGAAAAACCGGATTCACTTACATTTACAGCACCATCAAGATTCAAACAATACCTGGAATATGATGAATTTGCAAAAGAGGCGTCTAACTTCAAGTATATTGCAGTTGGTGGGGAAATGGTGCCTCAAGACTTGATTGCACAACTTTTAGAGTATCCTGATTTGGATGTGTATAATATTTACGGCCCAACCGAAACAACAGTAATATGTAATGCTTACAAACTCACCAGTGCCTACAATTTAACTATTGGAAAAGCTTTGCACAATTGTATAACTGAAGTCAGGGATATTGACGGTAAATTGGTTCCTTCTGGTGTGATGGGCGAATTATACATTGGGGGTAATGGTGTAGCCAGAGGATATTATAACATGGAAGAAAAAACCAAAGAAGCATTCATAAAAATTAATGATATTCCTTATTATAAGAGTGGTGACTATGCAATTGAACTTCCAGACGGTAATTTAGTGATAAAAGGAAGAATCGACAATCAGATTAAATTAAGAGGATTGAGAATAGAAATTGGAGAAATTGAAGCTAATATTTCTAAATTCCCACATGTTAAGCAGGTTGCTGTTGTAATTAAAGAAATCAACAATGTTGAACATTTATGCGCTTATTTCACTGCTGATGAAAATATAGATATAAATCTATTGAAGAGGTATTTGGGAAATAACTTAACTGAATACATGATTCCGACGGTATTTATGCAGCTTGATGAGATGCCAATATCTCCAAATGGCAAAACTGATTTAAAACAGTTGCCTGAACCTCAATTTAAATTTGAAATGGTAATGCCTGAAACTGAAACTGAAGAAAAATTATTTGAAATTGTCTCATCTCTTGTAGATATAACTGAATTTGGTGTTACAGATGAGTTATATGCTCTTGGTTTCACTTCATTAACGTTAATGAAATTAAATTCCATAGTCTATGAGCAAATGAACGGCAATTTGGACATTTCTACATTATTCAATGAGCCAACTATTAGAAACTTTGCAATTGAACTGGATAATTCATTCAAAAAAGAATCCTGTCTTGAGGAAATTATTGAGTCTGCAAAAGACATGGAATATTATCCATTGACTGAAAATCAGTTGGGGGTTTACTATGAATGCATGCAAAATCCAGATGTGATTAAGTATACAATACCTACAACTGTAAGATTTGCAGGTGATGTTGATGCCAATAGGCTTAGAGATGCAGTTATCAAAACAATTGAATCACACCCATATCTTAAAACTAGAATTGTAACTCATAATGGGGAATTAAAACAAAAACGATGTGATGATGCGGCAATTGAGGAAATTCCAATTGTTAAAGTTGATGGCATTAGTGATGAGGAGATAGCTAAAAATGATGTTGGCCCAATTTCTTTAGAGGAAAATCAATTATTCAAATTCAAAATATATGAAACTCCTGATGAAGTTGTTTTATTCTCCGATTTCCACCATATAATCACTGATGGGGTATCACAAAATAATTTATATAGGGATATCGCAAAGATTTATGAAAATAAGGACATTGAAGAAGAAATCGTTGATGGTTATATATACAGCATTCTCGAAAAGGATTTGGAAAAAAGTGAAAGATACCAATCTGCAAAAGAGTTCTTTGACGATAAATTAACTCAAGGAATAGAATCCACAGTCTTAACTCCAAACCTTAGCGGAAATCCTGATGAAGGTAAAATAAAAAATATTACTGATGTCATTGATTCGCAGTTAATCAATGAGTTTTGCAATGATAATTCAATAAGTAAAAATGCATTGTTTATGGCAAGTGCAGTGTTGAGTCTAAATAAATTTACATTTAGTGATAAGACACTGATTACAACAATATTCAATGGCAGATCAAATCCAAATTATTTCAATACTCAGGGGTTCCTGGTAAAAACTATTCCATTCATTATTGATAATGAAAATAGGTTGATGTCTGTCAGAGATTTCATAAAATCTGTTGACCAAACATGGAAAAACACATTAAAAAACAGTATTTATCCGTATACTAAAATTGCTGAAAAATATCAATTGAAACCGGAATTCTTCTTTACCTATCACGAATTCCTGCAATCAGATGATATGGTTGTAAACGATAAGGTTTATGAATCTGAAATATTGTCTGCAGATGATTTGGTGACTGCTGATTCTAAAATCAGTTTGGCTATTTATGATAAAAATGATGAGTTTAATTTTATCCTGGAATATAATGACCAGTTATATAGTGAAGATTATGTTCAAAAATTTCTAAATGCAATGAAAAGTATTTTGACCCAATTCGTTGAAAAGGATGTTGATTCTTATAAAATATGTGATATTGCACTTGAATCCGAAAAGGAAGCACCGGTATTTGGAGATGTTGGCGATTTGATTATTCATGAACGTTTTGAAAGGCAAGTTGATGAAACTCCGGATAATGTTGCATTAATTGCAAGCGATGAGACATTAACTTATGAGCAATTGGACCAAAAAGCAAATCGCATTGCCAATGCGTTGATTAAGCTAGGGGTCAAACCAAAAAGCAGAATTTTAATCATGCTTCCTAGGAACAGCAATCTTATTTCAGCAATATTCGGTGTGTTGAAGACGGGCAGTGCATATGTTCCAATAGATTTGGCATATCCTCAAAACCGTGTTGATTATATTTATGAAAACAGTCAAGCAGATTATATTATTTCAACTGAAAGTAAAGGAAATGCTATCGGAATTGATGATTTATTGAAAGAAGAAAATAGTGAAAGGCCAGATATCAAAACTTCTCCTGAAGATTTAATTTATATGATTTACACTTCAGGTTCAACCGGAAAACCAAAGGGAGTTATGATTTCCCACAAGAATGTTGCAAGTCTATATGCACAAAATAATGAAAACTCTTTATATCGAAATGTATCAAGACTTAAAAAATCTCTTTCAGTCACTTCAGTTTCATTCGATCCATTTATGATGGATTTAAGTGTATTGACCTTCGGATTGACAATGGTACTGGCTGATGACACTACAATTAAGGATATTAAAGAATTGGTTAATTTAATTAAAAGAGAAAAACCTGACTTGTTGTCTTCAGCAACTCCATCAAGAATTAATCAGTTTATGGAAGATTCTGGATTTAGAGATGAATTGGGTAACTTCCATGAAATGTATCTTGGTGGAGAAATGATGCCTGAGGATTTTGTTTCTAAGGTTAGATCCTGCAGTGATACTATAATTTACAATTCTTATGGGCCTACTGAAACAACAATTATGTCCAGTTTTAAAGAGGTCATTCACTCTGAAAGGATTACAATTGGAAAAGCAAGTTACAGTTTTATAATGGATGTAAGGGACATTGACGGAAAACTTTTACCTGATGGAGTGATGGGTGAACTATACATTGGAGGGCCTTGTGTTGGAAAAGGATATTATAATTTGGATGACAAGACCAAGGAAGTGTTCTTAACCATCAATGACACTCCTTATTATAAGACTGGAGATTATGCAATCAAATTGCCAAATGGCGAGTTTAGTATTGAAGGAAGAATTGACAATCAAATTAAGTTAAGGGGATTGAGAATCGAAATTGGAGAAATAGAATCCAATATCGCCAGGTTCCCACATATTAAACAGTGCATTGTCATAATTAAAGAGATTAATAACAATGAGCATTTATGTGCTTACTTCACTGCTGATGAAGAAATTGACGTAAATCTTCTGAAAAGGTATTTGGGAAATAAATTAACTGAATATATGGTTCCTACAGTATTTATGCATCTTGATGAGATGCCAATGTCTCCAAACGGTAAAACAGATATTAAGAGACTTCCAAAACCAAAATTAAATTTACATTATGTTGAAGCTGAAAGCGAAACTGAAAAGAAATTGGTTGAGCTTGTTTCATCAATTGCTGAAACAACTAACTTTGGAACAACAGATAATTTATATGAGCTGGGTTTCACTTCATTAACGTTAATGAAGTTGAACTCAATGATTTTCAATGAAACAAATGTAAATATTGACATAGCTTCATTATTCACAAATCCAACAATCAAGTCACTTGCAGATAAAATTGACAATAATATTGAATCAGACTTGGACTTGGATGAAATCATTGAAACTGCAAAAGATACGGAATATTTCCCATTAACTGCAAACCAATTGGGAATCTATTATGAATGTATGCAAACCGATAAAGTCAAATATACAATGCCTTGTGCAGTAAGGTTTGACAGTACTATTGATCCTAATAAACTTAAAGAAGCTATTATTGGAACTGTTGAGGCACATCCATATCTCAAAACAAGAATCATTAATACTGATGATGGAAAAATAATGCAGAAAAGATGTGATGATGCTGAAATTGAAGAAATAGAAATTGTTGAAATAGATTCTATTTCCAACAAAGAAATAATGGAAAACGACATAAAAGCGATTCCATTAGATGACAATCAGTTATTCAGATTTAAAATCTATAAAACACCAACAGAAACTGTATTATTCAGTGATTTCCACCATATTATTACAGATGGAGTGTCACAAGGTAATTTCTTTAATGATTTAACCAAAGCATATAACAACGAGAAAATAGAAAGCGAAGAAATTGATGGGTATGCATACAGTCTCATAGAGGAGGAAACTTCTCTTAATGAAGTCTCTAAAAAATTCTTTGAAACTCAATTTGGTCAGGGCATTGAATCAACTGTTTTAACTCCAAATATAAACGGTGACCCTGATATGGGAAATATAAGACTCGTTTCAGATGAACTGAGTTCCTCTTTTGTTAGACATTTCTGTCAAGACCACTCAATAAGTCCAAATGTTTTATTCATGACAGCTACTATTTTAAGTCTTAATAAATTTACATTCACTGACAAATCATTAATTACAACAATATTTAACGGTAGAGCAAACCCAAATTACTTTAATACACAAGGAATGCTAGTTAAAACATTGCCAATTATTGTAAATGGTGAAAATCGTGACATGATGGTTGAAGATTATATTAATGTTGTTGATAAATCCTGGAAGGATGCATTAACCCATAGTAACTATCCATACACAAAACTCGCAGAAGACTATCAGTTAAAGCCGGAGTTCTTCTATTCATATCATGAATCATTGGCCAATAAGTTTAAACTTAATGATAATGTTTATGAAGCAATTGAGCTTGACGGCACTGTTACAACTGATTATAAGATAAACTTTGATATTTATGATGAGGGTGAAAAAATTAGTTTGTATATTGAATATAACGACCAAATCTATACTGAAGAGTATATAAAATGGTTTATATATTCAATTAAATACATTTTATTCCAATTTTTCGTAAACGATATGGATAAATTAAAAATAAAGGACATTGAATTGGTAGAAGGTGAAATTCCAGTATTTGAAGAGATTGACACTCCAATTTTACATAAACGTTTTGAAAAGCAAGCCGTCGAAAAAGCAAATGATGTTGCGTTGGTTGCAAGCGATGCCACTTTAACTTATGGAGATTTAAACGAGAAAAGTAATAGGATTGCAAATGCCTTAATCAAAAAAGGAGTAAAACCGAAAAGCAATGTTCTTATTATGCTTAGACGTGATAGTAATCTAATTGCTTCCATTTTAGGTGTCCTAAAGGCGGGTTGTGCCTTTGTTCCAATTGATCCGGAATATCCTCAGGAAAGGATTAACTATATTTATGAAAACAGTCAGGCGGATTACATTATAAGCAATGAAACTTCTGAAAATTCATTAAATGTAAATGAACTTCTTGAAGAGGAAAGTACGCTCAATCCGAATGTTGACATTACTTCTGATGATTTGGCATACATGATTTACACTTCTGGATCTACAGGTAATCCTAAAGGAGTAATGATTACTCATAAAAACATCTGTAATCAAGCACAAAATCCTAAATCCACTTATGAAAGCTTGCTTTGCATTACAACAATATCCTTTGATGTTTCTGTTGACGATATATTGACCTCCCTTTCAAACGGATTGAAGTTAATATTGGCTGATGATGTTCAGATTAGAAATATTTCTGAGCTTATTAAATTAATTGATGAAAATAAGCCTGAAGTTTTAGAAATTACTCCTTCAAGAATTGCATCATATCTTGAACTAAATGAATTCTGCAATGTGATTTCATGTTTGAAATGCATTTTCCTTGGCGGTGAGCAATTTTCAGCAAAAGTTTATGAGGATTTAAGAAAATATAGTGATGCTGTCATTTATAACAGTTACGGTCCGACTGAAACTACAATCACATCAAACAACAAGGAAGTTACTGATATAAATAATCTGACTGTAGGACTTCCTTTAACCAATTATGTCACTGATGTTCGTGATATTGACGGTAAATTGATTCCTCATGGTGTGATGGGTGAACTGTATATTGGAGGTATGGGTGTTGGAAGAGGATATTATAACATGCCCGAAAAAACCAAAGAATCATTCTTGACCATCAATGGCATTCCATATTATAGAAGCGGAGATTATGCTATTGAGCTTCCAAATGGTGAAATTGAAATCAAGGGAAGAATTGACAATCAAATTAAATTAAGGGGTTTGAGAATAGAGATTGGTGAAATTGAAACAAATATGGGTCAATATCCTAATATAAAACAGGCTGTTGTGGTGATTAAGAAGATTAACAATAATGATCACTTGTGTGCTTATTATGTTGCAAGTGAGATGATTGATATTGATGACTTAAAAGAGTTTTTAAAAGATCGTCTTACTCTTTATATGGTTCCAACAGTATTTATGCAGATTGATGAAATGCCATATACACCAAATGGTAAAACGGATACTAAAAAACTCCCAGAACCAAAAATGGCATTGAATTATGTAGCTCCAAAAACAAAACTTGAGCAAGAAATCTGTGCAATATTTTCATCTATATTAAATATAGAAACTGTGGGTGCGGAAGATGATTTCTTTGAAATTGGAGGAACCTCTCTTGTTGCTTCTAAATTAATTATTGAATTGCTTAAACAAGGGTATACCATAAGATATGATGATATTTTCCACAATAAGACCCCTAAAGAACTAGCAAAGTTATTGTCTGGAGAAAGTAGTCCTGAAGAGGAATTATGTGTAGAAAAAGATATTATCAAAAACTACGACTATGATGAAATCAATAAGATTCTAGAAGAAAATACATTTAAAAACTTCTTGGATGGCGAAAGATTTGAATTGGGCAATGTTTTATTGACTGGAGTCACAGGATTTTTAGGAATCCATATCCTTTATGAATTCATCAAAAATGAGAAAGGAAAAATATATTGTATGTTAAGAAAAGGAAGATTTGATTCCTGTGAAGAACGCTTAATCGATTTGATGGATTATTACTTTGATGAGGATTTCACAGACCTAATCGGGTCGAGGATTATTCTAAGTGAAGGTGACATAACTGAAATCGAGGACTTCAAAAAACTTGAAGATGAACCAATTGATACCATAATTAATTCGGCTGCAGTCGTAAAACACTACACTGCTGATGATTATATATTCAAAGTGAATGTTGATGGAGTAATCAATGGACTTAAGTTTGCCCAAACAAGAAATAACATGAAATTTATACAAATATCAACAATAAGTATCCTTTCATCATATTCCCTAAATGAAGAGGCATATCCAAATCAAGAATATAATGAAAGAACATTATACTATGAACAGTATTTGGAAAATAAATACTTGGCCAGTAAATTTTTAGCTGAAAGAATGGTTTTAGAGGCGGCGACTAAAGGACTTTCCGTAAAAATAATCAGGCTCGGAAACTTAATGAGTCGTTACTCTGATGGAGTGTTCCAGAAAAACTATGATACAAATGCATTTTTAAATAACGTAAAAGCCATTAAAAAACTAAAAGCTGCACCTCCTATCATGGCTAATTTTGAAACTGATATGAGCCAGATAGATTATGTTGCAAGGGGAATACTTGAACTATGCAAGACTCCAGAAAAATCCAGAGTATTCCACTGTATGAATAACCATTACATATCCTTAAGAGACATTATTGATGCTTTAAATACATATGGTTATGGAATTGAAGAAGTTGATGTCGAGAAATTTAAACAGATTTACGAACAGAATATGAATGAGAATATACAAGGCATAATCACCACAGATTTTACAATTGATGATTTGGGTGAAGAAAATGACTTCGATGAAAATGTAAAAATAGAACAGACTACTGAGATTCTTCACGAATTAGGATTCGATTGGCCTAAACCAGATAAAGAGTATCTTAAACGATTAATTGACTATTTAAATAGGTTTAATTATTTTGAATAAATTGGAGCTAATATGTCAAATGAAATAATAAATCATAAATTCAGGGAATTATTGGTGCCGTCAATACTTATAGCAATGGCTTTAAACATATCCGCTATTGTCGATTCAAGTTTTGTGGCAACATTCATCGGACACAATGGACAAGCGGCTTTGCAGGTATTGGAACCTTTAATAATGTTAATTACAATTTTTCAATGGCTGTTTGGATTGGGAGGCCAAATTTTGGCATTAAACAAGAAAGCTGAATTCGATGAAGACGGAAGCAATTATTATTTTACAACTGCAATGCTTACAACTATAATTGCATCAATTTTAATTTTTTTAGTATGCTTTTTATTTGAAGATGCTGTTATTGGTCTATTGCATCCAACTACTGATGCAATACCTTATGTAAAGTCATATGGAAGATATTTATTTATTGCTTTTCCAATAGTGACTATATTAGGGGTTCTAGGTCAATTTATTCGTGTAGATGGGCAACCAAATTTTGCTTCTGGAGTTGTTATTGTTGCAAACATTGTCAATTTAATTTTAGATTATCTGTTCCTAGGTGTTTTTCATATGGGCATTGAAGGAGCATCACTTGCAATGCTTATAGGTTATGTGGTTGGGTTAACTTGCACTTTAAAATATCATTTCGATTCAAAAAGGACCTTCAGATTCGTTTTATCCAAATTGAAAATTAAAACATGGATGAGCTCCACTATTGAAATAATCAAGGTTGGCTTTCCAGGCGCAAGTATGGGTCTTTTTAATGTAATATTAGTTTATATCATGAATCTAATCCTTGGAGGAGTTTTAGGAGAGCTTGGTTTGGATATCTTCAATGTATGTTTAAACGCATTGCTGATAATAAGTATTTTTATCATGGGATTCGCTGAGACATTGTCATCCATTGTTCCTATTTATTATGCGCAGAATGATTTTTATAACATTAATCATATTGTGCGAAAATCTGTCATTGCAACATTGATTTGTTCAATAATATTCACAGCATTCCTGTGGATATATCCTGATGGATTATTGATGTTTTTCAACCTTAGCCAAATGCCTAATGATTCATTGGTAGAGAATGCGCTTAGGATATACTCATTGGCATTCATACCTATGGTCTTTTCGACTATGCTGCTGTTTTATTATGAGGGTATTGAAAGGACTGTGGAATCAGGAATCATTACGGTCATTTCAGAGCTGCTTGGACCATTGGTGTTCACATTCATGTTGTATCCATTAATTGGCATTACCAGTGTTTGGGTATCTTTCCCGTTAGGTTTTATTTTATCAATAGTTGTTGTGACTATTTATGTACGGATAGTTGAAAGAAATGACTGTGAACATGAGGGGTTGTTTTTCATTAGAAAAGGATTGATTGAAAAGACTAGAAATTACACATTGAAAAGCAAAAATGATGATGTGAAATCTGAAATGTTTAACCATTTGAAAACTCTGAATGTGGATTCATCCTCTTTAAAAACATTGGATAATATAATAAACACAATTTTTGATTCAAACGATGAAAAAGTGCATGTGGAGATATTGTTGATAGATTATGATGATAAAATTGCAGTCAATATGAAAGATGAAGGAAAAAGAGAAGTGTTAAAGGATATTGAAAAATCCTTTTCCCAGGATAATGTCAAAGTTAGTGAAGTATTGGGTTTTAACAATATTGAATATACGATTAAAAGGGTTAATGAGTAATTTTTTACTCAATATTCAAAATTCTATCAAAACCTGACATTACCAGGATTTCTTTTATAATATCATTAACTTTTATGAGAAAAGGAATATTTTGCGGTTTTAATTCCTTTTCAGTAATGACTAAAACTCTTAAACCTGCACTTGAAATGTATTCTAAATCCGTAAAATCTATTATTAATGAATCAAATTTACCCATTTCATCCATTATTTCATTTTCAAAGTCAGGTGCGGTAATTGTATCAATCTTATCTTTGACAGTTATTGTTAATTCTTTTTCATTATATTGTTTTATTAAATCCATGTAAATCACTAATTATTCCTAATTATTACTTTGTTAGATTTATGATTTATATCTTTTTAATTTTAGCTTTTTTCATTAAAAAACTACAATTATAATGAAACAATTTTCACTATAATGAGGATTATCTCCAGATATATTATGCAAACACTAACATTAAACTGGTTAAAATGAATTATGAAATGTACAATCCCATTCTTCACTTTTGATTGGTGAATTAAGGAGAGTGATGTTGTAAAGGAGATTTTTGAGCCTAACTATATTGATTATCAACAGAAATTAATTTAATAACTTTTTTCTTTTAGATATGAGAAAATGATTTAATTAAATTCAAATCAACAAAGTTTTTGAAAGAATCTCTTGAAAAATAAACAACGATATATAATAAAATAAACATAATCTAAAAAAGATTATATGTAAAATATCTAGTCAATATGAAAAGAAAATGGGAGGAATTATTCTGAAATTTAATAAAAATAGTTTATTAATTGCATTAATTGTTTTAATATCATGTCTTGCTATCAGTACAGTAAGTGCTGCAGATACTAATGATGTTGATAATATTCTATAGCAGATACATTAGATATCGAATTTATCATGGTTTCAATGTTAATACTCCTAACAACAATGACAAGGATTATTTCACACCAAAGAACCCAATTGATATTCTTAAAGCCAGCGGATTCAAAAATCATTCTATAATGTGGCATTATTTGTCCTATGGGTTTTGGATGGTTCTGATTGGATCAGTCCTAGGTTTGATTTTAGAACCTATGGTGGTGCCTAAATTTCTTTATCCTATAATGAAACAAATATTCATATTGCCTTCATGGAATGTGGTTTGGAGTATGAATTTTGTGTATATGACTATACTTATGATTATAATGTCTTTGGCTGTTTCATTCTATTCTGCCAAAAGCATTTCAGATGAAAGTCCGTCATAGTCTATTAGAGCAAAATCTCCTAAAATTTTTAAAAGAAGTTTAATTGAAAGATGGGGGTTTTGGCATAAACTGTCATTCAATGTACGTTGGAATTATCGTGATGCCCGAAGAAATAGATTCAGGTCATTGATGACAGTAATTGGAATAATTGGTTGCACTTCACTGTTGATATGTGCATTTGGCTGAATGATTCAATGAATGATCTGACAGAATGGAACTTTGACTATATTAATCATTATGATTCTGAGTTAATTATTGACCATGATGCAGACTCTTCTGCAGTTGATGATGTTGTAAAAGCGGTTGACGGTGAGAAGATTATGAAAACCGTTATTGAAATTAAATCATCGACTGTGAAAAGGCAGGGTTCGCTTTTGGTTTTGGATGGGGGTGATATGGTAACTCCAACCGATGATAGCTGGAACAAAGTTGAAATTAGGGATGATGAAGTATCTATATCTAAAAAAATGGCCAATCTTTTAGGTGTTGGTGTGGGGGATAGTGTAAAATTGCATATAATTGATTCAAACAGATGGGTTGAAATAAAAATAGATAAAATCCATGCAGATCCAAATACTCAAGGACTGGTAATGTCAAAGGGTAAGCTTGAGGATTTGGGTTTGAATTACACTCCATCAATCATCGTGACAGACAAGCACGTTGACAAGAATTATTCTGCAATAAAATCATATACCACAAAGGAATTCAGAATCGAAAATTGGCAGGGACTTACACAAGCTGCATGGATGCTGATATATGTCTTAACTGCATTTGCATCAATTTTAGCGGTGATTGTACTTTATAACTTGGGATTGTTGTCATTTACAGAAATAGAGAAGGAAATCGCAACATTAAAGATTTTAGGATTTAAAACTAAGACCTTAAGGAAGTTGTTATTGACTCAAAATTTGTGGTTTACAACAATTGGTTCATAGTGGGTGTTTCTAAATGGTATATGTGTAGAATTTGTAAAAGAAATTTCGCAACATATTTATTGACACGCAACAAATAGTATTATAATCTTTTTTACAATAACTTTACCTGGCAATAAACAATTTGAA
>JAFZMD010000022.1 GCA_017553445.1 Methanobrevibacter sp.
ATGATTCAGAATTCACAAATAATAAGGCAAATGGTAGTACTTATTCTGGTGGAGTTTTTGAACTTTATTGTGGCGTTAATGGCTTTGTCTTTGAAAATGTTAGATTTATTAATAATACTGCCCATGAGGCGGGAGTATTTTATATGGGCGGTCAAACTCAAGGGACTGTTTTAAATAAAAATGCAACTTTCATTGGTGTAAACTTCACCAATAACTCCGCATATTATGGTGGTGTTTTCAGTTCCGGCAGTACTCCTCCATCTGACTTATATTTCTATGACTGTAATTTTGATAGTAATAATGCTCAAGTTGGTGGTGTATTTGAATTTTCAACTAGTGGAGAACCTTTTGGAAGGGGATATGTTTTCAATAACACAAATTTCACCAATAACATCGCTAGTGAAGGAGGAATTATCTATACTTTTGGTGCCCTAGTATCTGATATTACATTTAATCATACAAACTTTATCAATAACACTGCTGAAAATTATGGTGGAGGTATAATTGACCAAGGTTCAGCATATCTTCCAGAGTCTGCTCAAAATTCCAATATAGTCATTGATAATTGTAATTTCACAGATAACTATGGAGCTGATGGTGTAATGGGCCTTAGTTCAGGTTCTAAAGATTGTAAAATACTCAACTCCAATTTTGAAAGTAACGATGGGGGTGTAGGTGTTTTTTCAATCTTACGCACATCTAATAATTTAGTTGTGGATAATTGTAATTTCACCAATAACTCAGGCACTACTAGTGGAGCTTTCTATTTCCTTGGTTCTTGTATCAATCTTACTGTCAGCAATTCAAACTTTGAAAATAACACTGTTGACGATGATTTTGATAGCCGTGGCAGTACAATTACTTTTGCAAGCCGTTATTCAAGTGTCTTTTCTGAAAACAATACTTTTGTTAATGTTACTTTCAAAAATAACACTGGTAATAATGGGGGTGCCGTTTGGATTTATGGAGAAAATACTAATTTTACTAACGTTTCTTTCATAAATAACACTGCTAGAAAACAGGGAGGTGCCGTTTATACAAATTCCCCATCCGACTTTACTCAGGGAATGGATACATTTACTGGCTGTACTTTTGAAGGTAATGAAGCAGAAGGTAGTGGTGCAGCAATTTATTCAAATTACCAACAGATTGGTCTTAAGGATTCTAATTTTACAAATAATTCTGGTAAGAATATAGTTTACATAGGTAACTTTGGAGGAAATGTTAGTAATTGTAACTTCACGAACAATACCTGTGAGGAGGATGTCATTCATCAGAGTTCAGGTCCTAACGGCCTTAACATATCAGGTTCTACATTTGAGGATAACATTGCAGGAAAACAAATTGTTTATGTAGAATCTAATTCATTGCATGTTTCTGATTCTAATTTCACTAACAACACAGGCAATGCCATTAAGGTTATGAATTCAAATAATAACATTATTGAAGGTTCTAGCTTTAAAAATCATAATGTAACCGATGGTGGTGCAGCAATATATTTATCAGATAGTGATACAAATATTTCCGGATCTACGTTTGAAAATAACACTGGAGAATATGGTGGCGCGATTTTTGCATCCAATTCCAATGTTAATATTTCAGGCTCTACGTTTCTGGATAATCATGCAAATAACGGTGGTGCAATTAACATTGTTGATTCTGAAATGGTTTCTATTTCTGATTCCAATTTCAGATATAATACTGCTTATCACGGTAGTGCAATCAACTTTGAAGGTGTTGGATCAGCCAGTGTAAATGACAGTAATTTTTCAGATAACCATGTAATTCAACTGGATTTAATTGTAACACCTGATAGCTATACCATGTCAATCATGGCTAACTTAACTGGCGGTAACACACAAGTTAATGCTATTTATTCAGATAGTGATATGGTATCTTATTCAAATGTTTTGTATTTAACTGATATGGGTGTTTTAAACACGGATGAGGAAAAATCAATTTATTTGAGAGGTGTTCCTTATCAAAATGTAACAATATTTGTCTATGATGATGAGGGCAATTTCCTATTCAACTTAACTAATTTGACTGACAATAAAGGTATTGCCATGTTTTATGATTTAGGTTTGGAACCGGGTAATTACAGTGTTGATGCATATCACTATGAAAATACCCAATATGCATATGCTGAAGGAGAATCCGAGTTTAAGCAACTTGGAAACTTCACGCTCTTACAAATATTAATAGACAATACTGAAGATGGAGGCACTTTGGATTTAACTCAAGATTTCACTTATTCAATTGGTTTGGACGATGACATTACAGAAGGAATTATCATTAACAAGAACATTACTATAAACGGTAATGGCCATTTCATTGATGCATTATATAAATCAAGGATTTTTGATATTCAAGGTCTTTATTATGATGATCCTGACACCGGAGAAACAATACTCCTTCCAATGAATGTTCATTTAACCAACATGACTCTTTTAAATGGTAATTCAGACTTGGGCGGTGCAGTCCATGCTTCCTATATTAATAACCTTACAATTGACTATTGTGATTTTATAAATAACACAGGTACTGGAAAATATGAATGGGTTCATCATGATGGATGGGTACTTGGTTCTGCCGATTCCGCTGCTGTAGCCTTGGATTATACTGTTAATTCAACTATCTCCGATTGTAGCTTTATAAATAACACAATTTACAATGATGGTGTAGGAGGATACTCCGGTGCATTATCCATTTATGGTATTAATAATACGATTACAAGATGTGAATTCATAAACAATAGTGTCTGGAATTATGGTGGTGCTATAGGTATCAAGTACGGTAGTGTTAACAACACCATTGAAAATTCAATATTCGAAAATAACAGTGCATGGTATGGTGGTGCTATTTACTCTGATTGGAGTGAAAATTCCACATTTAGAAATTTAACCTTTAAAAACAACACTGCAGACAATGGTGGGGCAATGTATTTATATGGTAGTGTAAATACAGTTATTGAAGATTCAGTATTTGAAAATAATAATAATGCTTCTGAATATAGCTGCGGTGGTGCAATTTATGCCCTTCCTTACAGCATGCTGGTTAAAAATTCCACATTCAAAAATAATACTGGAGTCACTGGCGGTGCAATTTATCTTCAAAGACCATGGGATGATTCTTTTATTTTTAATATAACTATAGAAGAGTCAAAATTCATTGATAATAATGTTACTTCTAACGGTGGTGCAATAGGCCTTAATGGCATTGTAAATTTCACAGTTAAAGATTCCCAATTTATTAATAACTCTGCTGTTTATGGTGCAGGTGCATTGTCGATTGATGGTTCAAGACATCTTTCAGTTGAGGATTCTGAGTTTATAAACAACAGTGCAAGTTTAAATGAAGGTGAGGGCGGTGCAATTCGTGTTTCATACTCCGATACTTTAAATTTAATCAATAATGTCTTTGAAAGTAATTTTGCTGCTTATGGTGGTGCAATATCATTTATATGTAGTGGACAAACAAATGTCAATTATGATAAATTTAGATATAATGTTGCTACTAACGGAAGTGCCCTTTACTTAGACGAACAAAGTGGAAACGTATTTTTCTATAAATCTGAATTCCTCGACAACAAGGCAAATGCTTCAGAATTATTCACTGAGATTGATTATAACAGTCAGTGTGTGAATGCTTATAGATTAACCGGAAATGATAATTATATCAATGCAATCTATTCAGATACCCAGGATATTTTATTTGAAGATGTTGATTATTGGGCATATTCTGGCATTGTTAACAGTAATGATGTTGATGTAATCAATTCTTTTTATGAAATCGGGCAAACGATTATTTTTGAATTCTATGACTCTGAAAACAATCTCGTTAAAAATGATTCTGCAAGAACTAATATGGATTATATTGCAAAAATGCCGTTTTATGATTTAAAACCTGGAGTATATACCGTTAGAATATATCACCCGGATGATACTTATTATACTTATGTAAAATCTGAAGATATACTTATTGAAGTTCCGGATAATCAAATGGGCGATTTTGATATATTGCAAAAACTGATTGATGAATTGGACGATAATCAAGTCTTAAAATTATCACGTGACTTCACTTATACCATGGGTGTTGATGAAATTAAAAATGGAATTGAAATAAACAGTAGGAATATTACTATTGACGGTAATGGCAAAACTATCAATGCTTTAAATCAGTCCAGAATATTCAATATAAATGGATCTGATGTTTTAATTAAAAACTTGACTTTTACAAACGCTACAGCTATTGATCCTGAAACAAATGGTGGTGCAGTATATATCAACTCATCAGATGTTATTATGGAAAATGTGGAATTTATAAATAACACTGCAAATAATGGTAGTAGCTTATATGTTGAAAGCGGTAAATTGGATATGTCTGATTCTATTTTGAATGATAAAAATAGCATTTATAATGATGGTGAAGCTATTTTAACCAATTTGGTTGAAAATGCCCAAAATTCAGATTATGTGGTGTACAATGGAGGAACATTATCCCTTAATAACAATACATTCAATAATTTAATTAAAAATAATGGCACTATCATCACTAAAACCTACATTAATGTCTTAAATAATGCAAAAATAGGCATTTATGAAGATTCATATCTGCTAACTGCTGATGTCACTGATGATAATGGAAACATTATTGAATTAAGTGAATTTTCATTTATTGATGAGGAATATCTGGGAGTCGATGATTTTGATGGAACACATTATTCCTTTGAATATAATGATATAACTTATGGTGCTCATATCATAAGTGCATCAACTACTGGTCTTAAAAAAGCTTCTGTTAAAACAGCTACTTTAATTCGAATTCAACCAACTGATCTTGAATTAAGTATAGAGCAAATTAACAATGGAGAAAAAGTCAATCTCACAGCTAAAATCAATCCTAGCGTCGAGGGAAATATCACAATAATGGTAAATAACATTAAATATCCTCGCAAAATCGATAAAGATGGTATGGCTACATTAACTCTAGAAAACTTAATTCCTGGTACATACAATGTATTGGCCACTTATCCTGGCAGTGAATTATATATGAATTCATCAGATAACGGTTCGTTTGTTGTCAAATTCAACCCATCAACCATTATTCTTGATGTTGATTTGGAAAATGCCATTGTTAAAGCAATTGTAACCGAAGGCGCAACAGGTAATGTCACATTTATTGTTGATGGTGTAAACTATACTAGAAATGTCGGTGAAGACTTAGTACTTGACGCATTTGCTCCTGGAGTGCATAATTTTGTTGCCATTTATAATGGGGATGAGCTATATGCCCCATCCAATAACAATTCCGCATATCTTGTTGACAGATTTATTTCACAGGTAACGGTTTCAGCCGAAAACGTGGAATATGGAAATGATGCCGTTATTGTTGTTGAAGTTCCAGAATCACAAACCGGCAGCGTAACTATTTGGGTGAATGATGAATCTTACACTAAAAATATTGAAAAGGGTAGGGCAGAATTTAACATCTCAGGTTTGACTGTGGATTATTATCCTATTGCTGTTCTTTATAATGGGGATAGCGTTTATGATGAAAATGAAAATGCTTCTTCATTCAATGTTACTAAAGGAGATTTGGGTGCAAAGATTACTGCCCCTGATGTAACTACTTCACAGAACACGTCATTTATTTTAACTGTTCCTGATGACTTTGCAGGTAAGGTTAAAATCACTGTTGACGGTATAACTTATGATGGTAATCCGGATGCATTGATTCAAATGGCTAATCTGACTGCCGGCGATAAGAAAGCAACAGTTCAATTCTACGGTGATTCTAATTATAAAAACCAAACTTTAACCGTTGAATTTAATGTAAGGGTAGAATACAAGCCTGTTGTTAAAAATGAATCCAGTGTTAAAGTTGAAGTTAAAGACAGTAAAATTGTTGCTAGCGTAGCGAATGGTGTAACCGGTAATGTTACATTTATAGTTAATGATAGGGAGTACTCAAGAGAGATTGTTGATGGTAAAGCTGTTTTGGAGGATGCTTTGGTTGTTGGTAATAATTCCATTGTTGCATATTATCCTGAAAGTGATGATTACAATTCAAGCATGGACTCTGCCGAGTATGAGTTGGCTAAATTGGCTTCATTAGTTAAAGTTTCTGCTAAGGATATTTCTTATGGCAGTGATGCTGTAATTGATGTTGAAGTTCCGGATGCTCAAACAGGCACTGTAACAATCACTGTTGGCGGTAAAAATTACAC
>JAFZMD010000023.1 GCA_017553445.1 Methanobrevibacter sp.
AGTTGTTCGTGCAGACAGACAACAAGCTTCACCTTTCGCAGCTATGGCTGCAGCAACTAGAATAGCTGATGATGCTAAAGAAAAAGGATTTGTTGGTTTACATATTAAAGTAAGAGCTCCTGGTGGAAACGGACCTAGAAGTCCTGGACCTGGTGCACAAGCTACTATCCGTGCTTTAGCAAGAGCTGGAATTAAAATAGGTAAGATAGAAGATATCACTCCAATTCCTCACGACGGTACTGGAAGACCTGGTGGTAAAAGAGGAAGAAGAGTATAAGTGGAAGGGTTTAATATGGAGATAGAAATAAAAAGTCAAAGCGATGATGAAATTGTTTTCATTGTTCGTGATGCAGAAGTACCTTTTATGAATGCTATCAGAAGGACTGCAATGGTCAATGTTCCTAAAATAGCTATTGAAGATGTGAATATTATTAAAAACGATTCAGCTATGTTTAATGAGGTACTTGCTCATAGGCTTGGTTTAACTCCTTTAGTTTCTGATTTGGATGCACTTGAAGGCTTATTATTGCCTGAAGATGACGGCTGGTTTGAACGCCAGGGCATTGCATTTAGTTTGAATGAAGTCGGACCTAAGGTAGTTTATTCTAAGGATTTAATATCTTCAGACTCAAAAATTAAACCAGTATACGATACAATTCCTATTGTTAAACTTAAAAAAGATGAAGAGCTTATCGTTGAGGCTTATGCAAAAGTAGGTTACGGTAAAAATCATGTAAAATGGATGCCGACTACTGTTTGTGCTTACAAACAATATCCTGAAATCACCTTTAATGATGAAGTTGACATCGATTATGACTGCGCTGACGCATGTCCTAGAGGGGTCTTGAAATCAGATAAAAGGTCTAAAAAGATTAAAATATTGGATATTGAAAACTGTTCTATGTGTAAAAGTTGTGTAAGGTCTTCTATCAATAGGGCTGCTGCAAACGGAGCTCCGGATAAAAGTTACATTAACGTAGGGTATCGTGAGAATGATTTCATATTTAGAATCGAAACTGATGGATCAATGCCTCCTAAGGAAGTATTGTTAGTTGCTTGCGATAAATTAGGTGAAAAAGCAGATAAATTTATCAGTTTTAGTGAGAAGGAGGAGTAAATAATGGTTAAGAAAATTATAAAAACTAATCCTAACCTTATTGAACTTATTAATAAACTTAATAAACAATCAAAAAGTGAAGATGCAGCTATTTGGAAAGATGTTGCTAATAGACTTGGCAGGTCAAATAGAAGAACTGCAGAAGTAAATTTATCTAACATTAACAGACATGCTGTTGCAGATGAAACTATTTTAGTACCTGGTAAAGTTTTATCTAATGGTGAATTAGACAAAAAAGTAAATGTTGTAGCATTACAATTCTCAGCTAAAGCACAGGAAAAAATTGAAAGTGCAGGTGGAGAATGCATCTCAATTGATGAGATAATCGAAACTAATCCTAAAGGATCAAACATTAGGATCATTGAATAAATAGGGTGTGTTTAAGATGATGATTATTGACGGAGAAGGATGCGTTTTAGGAAGATTAGCTAGTATTACTAGTAAAAATCTTTTAGAAGGCGAAGAAGTAGTAATTCTTAATGCTGAAAAGATTATGTTAACTGGAAACAGGGACTGGGCTTATGCTAAATACAAACAAAGAGTAGACAGGGCAAGTATTTCAAACCCTCGTGATTTAGGTCCTAAATATCCTAGAAGACCAGATGATATATTTAGAAGAACTGTAAGAGGAATGTTACCTTTCAAAAAATCAAAAGGTAAAGTTGCATACAAAGGTTTAAAAGCATTTGTCGGCGTACCTGCTGAATATGCTGATGCAGAACTCCAAGCAGTTCCTGAAGCAGAATACAAAGATCTTAAAAAAGGTATCGAATTAGGAGAAATCTCCAAACTTTTAGGAGCTACCTTTTAGATAAAATGGATGTGTGATTATGGTAAAAGTTATTCATACAAGTGGAAAACGTAAAACAGCTATTGCTCGTGGTACTGTTAGAGAAGGAACCGGTAAAGTTAGAATTAACAGAATTCCTTTAGAACTTTACTCCCCAGAGCTTGCTAATTTAAAATTACAAGAACCATTAAAATTAGCTGGAGATTTAGCTAATGACGTGGACATCAACATCAATGTTGTTGGTGGAGGAGTAATGGGTCAAGCAGAAGCTGCACGTATGGTTATTGCAAAAGGACTTGTACAATGGTCACAAGATATGGATTTAAAAGAAAAATTCATTCACTACGACAGAACAATGTTAGTCGGTGACCCAAGACGTTCAGAACCTAAAAAATACGGTGGTCCTGGAGCAAGAGCACGTAAACAAAAAAGTTACAGATAATTTCATTCTGTACTTTTATATTTTATTAAAATTTATAAAAGATGATTTAAATGATTCCTATAAGATGTTTAAGTTGTGGAAAACCGGTATCAGCTTACTTTGATGAATATAATCGTAGGTTAGCTGATGGTGAGAAATCTAAAGATATTTTAGATGATTTAGGTTTAACCAGATACTGTTGTAGAAGAATGTTGATTTCTCATGTGGAAACATGGGAGTAGATTTTACAGGTTGTAGGGATAATTGTTAAAAAATTACTCTTGGTAAAATAAAAACTTTATTGGAAGTAATATTCATGGAAATGGAAGAATTAACAAGATTTGAACAAGCTAGACTTCTTGGAGCTAGAGCAATTCAAATATCTATGGGTGCTAAACCAAAAGTAGAACTTGGCGACTCCTTAGATCCTATTGATATTGCTTATAAAGAACTTAAAGAAGGAGTTTTACCATTAGATGTTATTAAAAATGAAGACTTGAATAAATAGTTAATCTATTTATTCTCATAAATTTATTTAAAAAAAATAAAAAATACCATAATAACTCTATAAAGAAACTTACTGATTTTTAAGGACTATAGGTTATGTGGTAATAAATCAACTGACACTGAGGTGTTATTTTTGGATAGTATAATAGAAGATGTCCAAGTTCGTAAAATTCTGGACAGCAGAGGAAACCCGACCGTTGAAGTGGATGTAACTACTTGGAACGGTTTTGGCAGGGCTGCTGCACCTAGCGGAGCGAGCACCGGTTCAAGAGAAGTGGTCTCATTTCCTGAAGGTGGCGTGGATGTTATTGTAAGTGAAGTGGAAGACTTTATTGCTTCTGAACTTATAGGTATGGATGCGAATGACATCACTACTATCGACGAAGTATTAAGAGAAGTGGATGGAACCGAAAATTTATCAGCAATTGGCGGAAATACAACTGTAGCAGTTTCTATGGCTGTTGCTAAAGCGGCCGCAGCATCATCCAACATTCCATTATACAGGTACCTGGGAGGAAATTGGGTAAATGAGTTACCTTATCCTTTAGGCAATATGATGAATGGTGGAGCTCATGCAGGAATTAATGCGCCGGATATTCAGGAATTTTTGGTTGTTCCTATTGGAGCGGAAAACATTGTGGAAGCAATTTTTGCCAATGCTTCAGTCCACAAAAAATTAAAAGGCCTTATTCAATCCAAAGACTCCAATTTCACTGGTGGAAAAGGAGATGAAGGTGGATGGGTACCTAACATTACTAATGACATTGCTTTGGAAATTCAAGCAAAGGCATGTGAAGAGATTGGTGATGAATTGGGTATTGAAATCAGACCTTCCTTGGATATGGCTGCTTCTGAATTATGGGATTCAGAAAAGCAAAAATATGTTTATGCTCAAGACGGTATTGAAAGAGATACAGGAGAGCAGATTGAATTTGTAAAAGATATTATTGATACTTATAATATGTTTTATGTAGAAGATCCATTTGATGAATCTGATTTCGAAGGCTTTTCCCAATTGACTTCAAAAGTTGGTGATAAATGCCTTATTTGTGGTGACGATTTATTTGTTACAAACAAAGAACTATTATTGAGAGGCATTGAAATGAATGCCGCTAATGCAATCATCATAAAACCAAATCAGATCGGTTCATTATCTGAAACTTATGCGACTGTTAAATTAGCTAAACAGCACAATATCGTTCCGGTAGTATCCCACAGATCTGGTGAAACGACAGATGAAACCATAGCCCATTTGGCTGTAGGTTTTGCTTCACCTATGATTAAAACTGGTGCAATCGGCGGTGAAAGGATAGCTAAATTAAACGAATTAATACGCATTGAAGAGGAACTCCCAAATCCTAAAATGGGTCAATTCTAATAAATGGAGAGTTATGCAATGTCAAAAATAACTATTGATTATTCAAAATGCAGAGGAGACGACTGCGCTGAATGTGCTGATGTCTGTCCTATGGAAGTTTTAGTTCTCAAAGGAGATAAAATAGAAATAGTTGACCCTGATGAATGCAGCTATTGTGAAGTATGTATGGACGTATGTCCTGAAGAATGTGTAAAAATTGAAGATGACTTTTAAATAAACAACGGAGATATTTAATATGACAAATGAATTATTAATCGAATTAGACAGTTACTTAGCAGCTGGTTTACACATCGGAACCCAGCAAAAAACTAGCGACATGGAAAAATACATATTCAGAGTAAGATCTGACGGTTTATATGTATTGGATATTCAAAAAACTGATGAAAGAATCAGACAAATCGCAAAATTATTAGCAAAATACGACCCTGATGACATTTTAGTAGTAGCAACCAGACAATACGGTCAAGCTCCTGTTAAAAAATTCGGTGAAATTACCGGTGCAAAAACTATTCCTGGAAGATTCATCCCTGGAACTTTAACCAATCCTAATTATGCTAAATTCATCGAACCAAAAATCATTGTTGTAACTGACCCAAGATCAGATGCACAAGCAGTTCTTGAATCAAAACAAAATGGAATTCCAGTTATTGCATTATGTGATACTGAAAACTTACTCAGTTTTGTTGATATTGCTGTTCCTGTAAACAACAAAGGTAGAAAAGCTATTGCTTTAGTTTACTGGTTACTTGCAAGACAAATCTTAAGAGAAAGAGGAGAAATTCCTGAAGATGGAGACTTAGATATCGAAGCAACCGATTTCGAACTTAAATTTTAAGTGAATTGAATGATAAGAAAACCTGCTGTTGCTGGAACTTTTTATCCAGATAATCCGGAATTGCTTAAAAAGACAATAGAAGATTGTTTTAAACATAAGTTTGGTGTTGGATTCATTCCGGAATTGAAAGATTTTGATGGAACAGATTATCCCATCAATGTTATGGTTCCTCATGCAGGTTATATATATTCTGGTCCGGTAGCTTCTCACAGCTATTGCCAGATAGTTCAAAACGGTTTTCCTGAAGTTTTTATTATATTAAGTCCTAATCATACTGGTTATGGTAGTGAAATTTCAGTTTTTAATGAAGGAGAATGGATTACTCCCTTAGGAAACATTAAAATTGATGAAGAATTTGCTAATTCGATTATTTCATGTTCAGATGTGGCATCACCAGATTTTGATGCCCACTTATTTGAACATTCGATTGAAGTGCAGCTTCCTTTTTTACAATATTTCAGCAATGATTTTGCTATTGTTCCTATTGTTATGGGTTCCCAGTCTTTTTCCGCTTCCTCAGATCTTGCAAAAGCAATATTTGATGCTGCTGAAAAATTAAATAAGTCCTATTGTGTTATTGCAAGCACGGATTTATCTCATTTCAATAACCAAGAAAAAGCAAATACTGTTGACGGCTTTGTTCTGGAAGACATTATACATATGAATGAGTTCAAGCTTTATGAAGAAGTTATTCAGTATAATATAACCATGTGTGGTTATGGTCCTGTCATGACTGCAATCGCCCTTTCCAAAATGTGCGATAAGCATAACTGTGAAATTTTAGAATATAAAACGAGCGGTGATGTAACGGGGGATCTGACTTCAGTTGTAGGTTATGCTTCAGGTATTTTTAAATAGGTGTCATTATGAAAGCTATGGCTTCTGCTCCGGCAAAAATGATTTTATTTGGGGAACATTCTGTTGTTTATGGTGAACCTGCTATCGCTGGTGCAGTCAATAAAAGGGCGTATGTGGAAATTAAAAAATCATATACTGATAAGTCTATTTTGAAATCTTATGATTTAAATTTCGAAGTTGAGCTTGACACCAGGCGTAAAACCTATACTTTAAGAAAAGGAAAACCAGGTATTATTAGATATATTTTAGAGGCTTTTCATAGAGTTCACGATCATAGTCCAATTGTAATGACTTTGTCTTCTGAAATACCAATCGGTTCCGGATTGGGTTCTTCTGCAGCCGTTACCGTTGCAACTCTTGCGGCATTATACAGATATCATAACATTCGTTTTAACAAGAAATCTCTTGCCCATGATGCACATATGGTTGAGCAGGCTGTTCAGGGTGTTGCATCTCCACTTGATACTTTGGTATCAACATATGGTGGACTTGTTTATTTATCACGTAATAAAACTTTTGAACCATTTAAAGTTAGTTTTAACGCACCTTTTGTTGTAGGTTATACTAATAAACATGGAAATACGGGTAAAATGGTCAAGGATGTTAGATCTCTTAAAAATAGAAATTCAAAAATTATAAATCCTGTTATCACGGCTATGGGAAATTTAACGAATTATGGTAAACAGGCCATTTTGAAAAAGGATTATAACCGTATAGGTGAGTTGATGAATATTAACCACGGTTTTTTAGATGTTTTAGGAGTTAACACTGTTGAATTATCCCGTATGGTTTATACTGCCAGAGAATGCGGTGCAATAGGTTCTAAAATCACTGGTGCCGGTGGCGGAGGAAGTATCATTGCACTCTGTCCTGGAAAATCAAAAGAGGTTGCAGAGGGCATTGCCAAGGAAGATAATATATTAAAAGTCAATTTTACTAAACGTGGGGTCTCTTCTAGGGTTCGAATGTGATTTTCATGATTATTTTAAAGATTGGTGGCAGCATTTTAACAAATAAGGATGCACCTGAAAGTGAAATCGATTCTCAAAACTTAAAAAGAATCGCATCAGAGATAAAGAAATCTCTGGACAACTCTTCAAAGGAATTGATTATTGTTCACGGCGCAGGCTCTTTTGGCCATCCTCCTGCAAAAAAATATAAGATAGGTCAGGATTTTGATGAAAGCGAATATCCTCAAAAAAGATTAGGTTTTTGTGAAATTCAAAATGCAGTTAAAAAATTGAACATGCTGATTTGTGAAGAGTTTATCTCTCAGGGGGTGCCGGTTATTGCAATTCCTGCTTCTTCTTTTATAACTGCAACTTCAAAAAGAATTACAGAGGGCAATTTGGATACTTTTAAAAACTATTTGTCTAAAGGATTCATTCCTGTAATTTATGGGGATGTTGTTTTAGATACTGAATTGGAATTCTGCGTTATTTCAGGAGATCAAATTATCCAATATTTGGCAAGCAATCTAAACCCACAGAAGGTTATTTTGGGTACTGATGTGGATGGAGTTTACAATAAGAATCCAAAAACACATGACGATGCAGTTTTTTATGAAAAATTCACATCAATTGAAGATTTGGACGCCTTGGAAGGAACCACAAATGTCGATGTAACCGGCGGTATGGTTGGAAAGATTAAGGAACTTTTATATTTAGCGGATTTGGGAATCGAATCTAAAATAATAAATGCGGAAATTGAAGATAATATTTATAAAGTTTTAGAAAATGATGATGTTAGGGGAACTGTTATTTCAAGGAGTTAAACATGATTTCTGATAGAAAATTAGAGCATTTATTAATTTGTAAAAATTATGATGTTGAATTTAAGGATAAGACTACAGGTTTTGAAGATATTGAATTGATACATAATGCTCTTCCTGAAGTTGATAAAAATGAAATTGATTTGTCCACATCTGTTTTTGGTAAAAAATTAGATTCTCCTTTATTTATAACAGCAATTACTGGGGGCCACCCTGCTGCAAAAGAAGTTAATAAACAACTGGCAATTGCTGCAGAGCATAATAAAATTGCTTTAGGTGTCGGCTCTCAAAGGGCGGCATGTGAACATCCTGAGCTGGCAGACACTTATTCTGTTGTGCGTGAAAATGCTCCTGACTGTTTGCTGGTTGGAAATATCGGTGCGCCACAGTTAAATTTAGCCAATAAGGCAGTTGAGATTTTAGATGCGGATATTTTAGCTATTCATCTAAATCCTCTTCAAGAATCCATTCAGCCTGAAGGCGATTTAGATGCAAGAGGATATCTTGAACTGATTTCTAAAATCACTGATCTGGTTGATATTCCGGTAATGGCAAAAGAAACGGGCTGCGGAATATCAGCTGAAACGGCTAAGCAATTGGCCGATGCCGGAATCAGTTTTATCGATGTTGAAGGTGCAGGCGGAACTAGCTGGGCCGCTGTTGAAACATACCGCTCAGAAGACAGATATTACGGTGAATTGTTCTGGGACTGGGGAATTCCAACTGCCATTTCAACTGCCGAAGTTGTAAATGCTGTTGATGTTCCAGTTATTTCATCCGGAGGCATAAGAACAGGCCTTGAAGCCGCTAAAGCCATTGCTCTTGGAGCAGACAGTGTAGGTATGGCATTACCATTTCTAAAAAAATCAATTTCACAAGAAGACTTAAATCAATTTATCAATAAATTTAACGATTCTTTAAGAATAGCCATGTTTTTAGTTGGAGCAAACAATATTGAGGAATTAAAACAGTCAAAATTAGTTATTGGCGGAAAAACAAAACAATGGCTTGAAGATAGAGGAATTAACACAAGTAATTATTCAAGGAGATAGGAAACATATGAGCGTTGAAGTAATCGCAATAGGAGGATATCAGGAAGTCGGTAAGAACATGACTGCTGTCAAGATAGGTGAAGATGTTATTATTTTTGATATGGGTATTCATCTTGACAGGATTAGTATGCATGAAGATACGGATATTGACAGAATGCATAGCCTAGATTTAATTGAAAGGGGAGTTATTCCTGATGATACCTTAATGAAAGACGTAGACGGTAAGGTAAAAGGAATAGTATTCTCGCACGGTCACTTGGACCATATTGGGGCTGTAGCAAAGTTGGCTCACAGATATGATGCGCCATTAATTGGAACACCTTATACAGCTGCATTGATTGAAAAACAAATAAAAGGAGAACGCAAATTCAAAGTAAACAATCCGATTAAGGTTTTAAATCCCGGCGGAAAAATCAAGCTTTCAAAAAACATTACTTTGGAATTCGTCCAGTCAACTCACAGTATACCTCAGGCAGTATTTCCAGTATTGCATACTCCAGAGGGTATTATTGTTTATGCATTGGATTTTAAATTTGATAATCACCAAAAAGTATCTCCGCCACCTGATTATAGGAGATTAAAGGAATTGGGTAGGAAAGGAGTGCTTGTTCTTATAGTAGAAACTACAAATGCCAAGAATTACGGTGAAGTAAAGACACATTCCGAACGTATTGCCCGCAACATCCTGGAGGATGTGATGAGAGGGCCTCTGCATGAAAAGACAGGTATGATTGTTACCACATTTTCATCACATGTAGAAAGGGTCCAGGCAATTGCAGACATCGCTAAAAAGTCCCACAGGGAAATATTTTTCCTTGGAAGGTCAATGGAGCGTTTCTGTGGAATAGCACAAAAACATGGAATTCTGAAGTTACCGAAAAATGCCAGTATCTACGGCAGTCCTAAAGCAGTCAACAGAGCTTTGATGGAAGCTGATGAAGCTCGTGACAAGTATTTGCTTGTAACAACAGGTCACCAGGGTGAACCTGATGCATTGTTGCCTAGAATAGCCAGCGGAAGGACTCCATTCAATATAAAACCTGGTGATAATGTTATTATTTCAGCACCGATCATTCCAAACCCGACCAATGCTGCAAACAGACATATCATGGAAAGAAGATTGCAGTCAAAAGGTGCTAGAATTTATCCTAATGCTCACGTTTCAGGGCATGCGGGAAGAGAAGATCACAGAGAATTTTTACGTATGTTAAAACCGCAGCATATTATTCCTGCACACGGGGATTTATCAATGCTTTCAGCTTATGGAGAATTGGCTGAAGAGGAAGGTTATAGAATAGGTTATGATGTTCATATCTTAAGAAATTCTCAAGCGCAAGTTTTTAAAAATTAGGAGAGATAATATGAGTGATGTAAAAGAGGTTTTGGGTAATTATTCATCAGACATTATTAAATCAATCGAAGAGGATTTGTCTGTCATTACCCCAAATAATCTTCAAGAAGCTTCAATCTATTTGACTAAAGCGGGCGGTAAAATGCTCAGGCCTGCCTTATGTTTAATCACTGCTGAAGCTGTTGGAGGAAAAAAGGAAGATGCACTTAAAACTGGTTCTGCAATTGAACTTATCCATACCTTTTCATTGATTCATGATGATATCATGGATGATGATGACATGAGAAGAGGAATGCCGTCCGTTCATAAGGTATGGGGAGAAGACGTTGCTATTTTGGCTGGAGATACTTTATTTTCAAAAGCATTTGAAATAATCATTAAAAGTGAAGGTACATCCCATTCACAAAACAATCAGGCTTTGGCTACCGTTGCCGATGCATGTGTAAAAATCTGTGAAGGCCAGGCATCCGACATGGGCTTTGAAGACAGATTTGATGTGACTGAAGATGAATACATGGAAATGATATTCAAAAAAACAGGTGCACTGATTGCCGCTGCCACTAAAGCCGGAGCCATTATGGGCGGAGCTTCACAGGAAGTTATTGATGCAATGTATGAGTATGGAAGACTTATAGGTCTTGCTTTCCAGATTCAGGATGATTATCTTGACCTTGCAAGTGATGAGGAAACCTTGGGAAAACCTATAGGTTCCGATATTGAAAAAGGCAAGATGACTATAATTGCTATCAACGGTCTTGCATCTGCTGGTGATGAAAGCGAAAAATTATTGGAAATATTAAAAAATGACAATAATTCAAAAGAAGATATAGATTTGGCTATTGAAATTTTAACAAAATGCGGTGCAATTGAATATGCTAGAAATCTTGCACTGGATTCTGTAAACCAAGCAAAAGAAGTACTTGAAATATTGCCCGATTCTTCAAGCAAACAAGTACTTGTTGACATTGCTGATTTTGTATTAGAAAGACATTCCTAAAATCTTTCTAATATCTATTTTTTTGTACGGTATGAATGACGGATACTCTGATGATTCCTGAGTAGGCTGGCTGTTTGAACTTTCCTCCTGTACAGGTATTGTTTCGGGATTGCTGCTTGATTGATTGTTGTTTTGCTGTCCTGCAACCTCATTATATTTGTTTATAAGTTCACTGACACCATTGCCTGTTTGGTTGCTGCCTGCACTGCTAGTATCATTGGCAGTACTGTTTGAAGTTAACGGTTTTGTGAATTTAATGTTATTGACGACTTTTTTTAACAGATCTAAGTCTAGTGATGTAATCAATAGGGCATCACCGGTATTTTTATTTTCAATGAAGGTTAAATAAACCTTGCTGTCGCTTTCACGGTAAATGTCGCCTTCAACCTTTTCGGAATTTTTCAATAATTCAGCATTCATTGATTTTAGCTGGGTGTTGTTTCCTGATTTCTGGTGGGTAATGTTTAAATTGACTGAATCAAATATGTATTTGGAAATGCCGCCGTCCATACGTTCCATGGTGTTATTGACATTTGGAACATCAACAGTACAGCTATTACTTATTCTGAGTGTTTCATAATTTTCCTGATTTGAATTCACCATCAAAAAAGCAGTTATACAAACAATAATCGCCAAAATGGCAATAATTGAAATAACTAAAATTTCCTTTTCTTTCATGTTATACTAATATATTTTTCAATATATTTAAATGAACTTTATCACAAAGTATTTTCCATGAAAGGTATAATCGGTGCAATCTCTGGCGATATAATCGGTTCATCCCGAGAATTCCGCCCAATAAAAACAAAAGACTTCAGGCTGTTCAACGGATATTCCTGTTTTACAGATGATACCGTAATGACAATTGCCATTGCTTCATGGCTAATTAAGGATAAAGACTCAAAAGATGTTTTAATTTCTGAAATCAAAAGATTTGGACTCAGATATCCCAATGCAGGTTATGGCGGAATGTTCAAGAAGTGGCTGTCACAGGACAGTCCTGAAGCATATGGTAGCTGGGCCAACGGATCTGCAATGAGGGTAAGTCCAGTTGCATGGGTTGCAGATTCACTTGAAGAGACTCAAAAATTAGCTGAAATGTCAGCTATTGTAACCCACAATCATCCCGAAGGGATAAAAGGTGCATTGGCTACCGGCGATGCAATATTTTTGGCAAGAACAGGAAGCAGCAAGGAAGAAATCAAAGAGCATATTGAAGATAACTATGATTATGATTTAAGCCGAAAACTGGATGATATAAGGCCCTATTATGGCTTTGATGTGTCATGTAAAGGGTCAGTTCCTGAATCCATAATATGCTTTTTGGAAGCCTGTGATTTTGAAGACACCATACGAAATGCAGTTTCCTTGGGCGGTGATGCAGATACCCAGGCAGCCATTGCAGGAAGCATAGCCTCCGCATATTGGGAAGTTCCATCTAAAATCGCTGCAAGATCAATAAGGCGTCTTGATTCTAATCTATTGGAAGTCTTTATTGATTTCAGGGAAAAGTTTGAAAAATAGATGGGGCTTAAAAAAGCCCCGTTTTTTCTTTAACTTGTTTTTCAATGGAGTATTTTTTCAATAAGTAATGCTTTTAGGGGAGGATTCAAGTTAAAGTTTTTGTTTGTATATGTAATGTTTATGATGATTTATACAGCAAAGCATTACTATAGGATTTTTCATAATTGAAGTTTTTGTTTTGGCAATAATTTTTATTGCCATATTATACTTAGTTCTTTAAAGTATTTAAGGATTTTTATTTTGTTTCAGACAATATAACCTCCTTAGAACAATTTTTACTTCATGAGGTAATATTTCATCATCAGGTAATAATTCTTTTATTTACCTCCTTTTTGATTATAACTCTCCCGGAGCAATATTTACCTTAAAAATAACTACCTAATTTATTAATGATGAAGTTAATATTATAATTTGAGGTTAATCTCACATTAAAAAAGTCAAGAATCAATAATAGATTGTTTGGTGAACTTTCATTGCATTAGTTTTTTCATGGTTTTCTGGTCATGTGGTTCTTGGCTTTTATACTTTTTTTTGATTTTAATGGACGAAATCATGTCTTTGGTGATTAATTAAATCATTAAGCTAGTTTATCATTTTTTTCTTTTGATTTTTTCCAGCTGATTAACAAATCTTTCATCATAGTTTCTTGCAACATCTTCATATTTGTTCCATATTCCAATAGCTGTTTCAGGTATGACTTTTCTTTTATCCTCTGAAAATTTAGTGTATGTATGCATCATCTCTTTAGAATCTGAAATTAGGACTTTCACAAATGGAATGTCGGCCTTTTGGATGCTGATGCCAGCATCTTTAAAAAGTTTAATAATGTCAATTTCTTTATTGTTCACATAACATATCGGTGAAGCAAGTATATTGACTTTTAATTCTTTGTTACTTTTAAATGCCTTTATTAATGATTCTGCTTCATTTTCAAATAAAAAGCCTATCCTCATGTTGACAGAAGTTTTTGATCTTTTAATGATTTCCACTTCCTGGTTGATGATTTTTTCAACTCCATATATCCTCCATATCGGAGCCTGTACCTGACTCATTCCGTTTTCATATACATTTGTCAATGTTGTGATGGTATCATCTATTTTAATGTTTAATTTCTCTTTTTCTCTTGACAGTACTTCAACAGGGGATTTCACATTATAAGTCAATGGCCTTCCGTCTTCGATTTCAATATATTCCTTTTCATTCAGTTTATTCAATACATCATATATTTTGCTTCGGGGAATGCCTGATTTTTCAGATACTTCAACTGCCGTTGCTGAGATTAATGAGGTGAGGGTTACATATGCTTGGGCTTCATACATTGTCAGGCCAATTCCTTTCAATAAGTGTACATCATCATTCATATTTAATTATATTTTCATCATGCTATTTATAATTACTACTTTTCACCCTTGACTAGTTACAAAATCTTTATATACCTTTCACATTAAACTATTAGTAACGAATAAGCAGAGGTAATTAAAATGGCAGATGGCTTGGATATGTTTTGTTATCAATGTTCCCAGACCGCTAAAGGTACTGGGTGTACAGTAAGTGGAGTTTGTGGAAAAAAACCAACAGTGGCAAGATTACAGGATAATTTGATTTTTACAATGAAAGGAATCAGTGCATACAACTACAATGCAAACGTTTTGGGTAAAAAAGACCCTAAAATCGATGAATTCCTAACAAAAGGCCTGTACACTACATTGACCAATGTCAACTTTGATGTTGAAGATTTGGTCGCTCTGGCTTTGGAAGCAGGTAAGGTAAGTGTGGATGTAATGAGATTACTTAAAGAAGCTCACATCGAAAGCTACGGCGAACCTCAGCCTGTTGAAGTCAGTGTCGGTGCTCAGGAAGGTCCGGCCATTATCGTAACCGGCCACGACATGAAAGCATTGGAGGAATTGCTGAAACAGGTTGAAGGAACTGACATTAAGGTCTATACCCACTCTGAAATGCTTCCTGCTCACGGATATCCTGGATTAAACAAGTATGAAAACCTGGCAGGTCAATTGGGAGGTGCATGGCATGATCAAAGAACAGTATTTAAGAAATACAATGCGGCCATAGTTGGAACCAGCAACTGTGTTCTACCCGCATTGGATGCATACAAGGAAAGAATGTTCACCATGGACGTAGCCAAACTGGAAGGAGTAAAAACTGTAGAGGACTATGACTTTTCAGAAGTTATTGAATGCGCAAAATCATTAGGTGGCTTGGAAGCAGAAGAATTAACAACAATCACTACTGGCTGGAGTGCAGGAGCCATTGTCAAGCATGCAGATAAAATCAAGGAACTGGTATTGAATGGAAAAATCTCAAGATTCTTTGTTGTCGGAGGATGTGATAAGGCAGCAAAGCACAACGACTATTACAGGGAATTTGTGCAAAACTTACCTGAAGATACTGTTATCCTGACATTGGCTTGCGGCAAATACAAATTCAACGATTTGGATTTGGGAGACATTGAAGGAATACCAAGACTCTTGGATGTCGGTCAGTGCAACGATACAATTGTGGCTGTTGATGTGGCAGTGGCTTTATGTGAATTGTTTGATATGGAATTGAATGAATTGCCGTTGACAATCGTATTGAGCTGGATGGAACAGAAAGCCGCAGCAGTGTTATGGGCATTGCTCTACCTTGGAAAAACTGACATGTGGATTGGACCGGTTCTTCCTGCATGGTGTAACGAAGACATCATAAATGTTCTTGTTGAAAACTATAACCTGACTCCAATAACTGGAGATGCAAAAGCAGATATCAAAACTATAATGGGATGATAAGAATGGGTGAAGGTATAAAATCAAAAGCTTTGGATATCCAGAAGCTGGTTGAATATCAGGATGACACTGTTGTAAGCCGTGAAGTCATTAAAAAGGACTTGGGTACAGTAACATTTTTTGCATTTGATCAGGGTCAGGGATTGTCAGAACATTCCGCTCCATTTGATGCAATGGTTCAAATTATTGATGGTGAGGCAGAAATAACAATTTCTGGTGTTAAAAATACTGTCAAGGCAGGTGAAATCATTATAATGCCTGCAAATGAACCTCATGCACTGCAGGCAGTAAACAGTCCTTATAAAATGATTTTGACAATGATTAAATCTGACTAAATATCAGAATTTCATGTTAAACCGTAGATAATATCTATGGTGATTTTTTTATTTTGAATTATTAATAATCTTTTATTTTTATAAAAAGGATTAATTTCTATTTTTCTATTTTTTAAAGTCTAATTAATTGTCTATATCATATATGCAATAATTTAGGTTCTCTCTGTAGGGAAATGAAAAATTCTTTTGAGTCATAAAAATTGCTTTAAGTGATAAAAATTGTCTTGAGTCATAAGTATTTCTTTGTGCGATAAATATTGTTTTAAGTGATAAAAATTGTTATTATTTGAAACTGACTAATTTAAATGCTTTAAAAACAATATGGATAAATGGAGGCGATATAATGAGTCAAGGACAAGATTTGACATTAAAATATATATCAGACGATTACCTAAAAAAACTTATTTCTATGCTTCCAAAAGATATTAAGATAGAAATAGATGAAACAACAGAAATCGAAGTACTTACAGAAGAGCAAATTTCAATAGAACCCTCATTATACAGACCAGACCTAATCGTGAGAATAGGAAACATCATCTTAATGTTGGAGTTTCAAAGTACTTTTGTTGCAAGATTGGACAAAAAGAGATTCAAAGTTTACATTTCAAACTTCGATTTGAAAAAAAATAATGAAAACAGAAAAATAATATTTGCAGTAATATCGACGGCGGAAAATAGTAAAATGGCAAAATACAGTATAAATGAATGGGATATTTTCCAATTTCCGATAATTTCATTACTGGAAATTAATGAAAGAGAAATTATAAGTAACATTAAAGAAAAAATAAATAAACAAGAGTCTTTCACAGATGATGAATTAATTGGATTGGCATTAACACCAATAATGGTCAGTGGTCGTGACAATATCATTAATCAATTCAAAGAAACTGCATTATTGATGGATAAGATTAACTACAAAACACAAAAAATAAAAGAGTCAACATACGCTATTGCTTTGATGTTGGGAAATATGTATCTGGATAAAGATGATCCTATGAGGAAAAAAATACAGGGTGATTTCATGAATAAAATAGATTGTATCGCAGAATATGGTGAAGAACAATACAATGCAGGAGTAGATAAAGGATTAAAAGAAGGTAAAATAGAAGGTAAAATAGAAGGTAAGATAGAAGGTAAAATAGAAGGTAAGATAGAAATTATAAAAAATATGCTAAATGATGGAGAGATATCTGCTGAAAATGCGATTAAGAGATTAAATTCACTGAATTGTGAATTAGAAAGTATTTCCGAAATTACTGGTTTACCAATTACTGAAATTAAAAAATACCAAAACCCTGAATAAAATAATATCTAAAATTTTTTCATGTTATTCAATAAGTAATTAGGTGTGAAGTGTTTTTTCACTTCAAAACCTTTTTTATAATTCAAATATTATTCTTTCTTCCACCAAATTAATATCCAGTCTGCTTTGTCTTTTTTGTTGTATAGTTTTCCGGTTTTAGGGTCTTTGGTCAATATTTTTTCCAGATATTCTCTTAATTTGTCTTTTTCTTCATCATTAAGTAGATCAAGGCGGAATTTACCGTTGTCCATAGCCTCTTCAATAGTATCATATTCCCTATATGCCTTAATGTCCAACCTTTCCACATTGGCGTAGATTCCCATATTGAACAGTATGTTGAATAAGTAATTATGGCCTGGAAAATGCTTATTTTCACGCCCAATATATTCATTGAAGTCTCCTTCTATTTTCCAGTTTTCAGGACCAAATAATGTGATGAATACATATTTGTTGGCTATCTTATCAATGGTTTTTAATGTTTCTTTTATAGGAATTATTCCATTCAATGATCTTGATGCCAAAACAACATCATGGGAGCCAATTTCATCATATGTAATCTCTTCAAGAGGTTTTAAAATCGTTTCAACATTATCTATATTTTGCTCTCCGGCTCTTTCGTTTAATAACTCCAGCATTTTCACTGATGAGTCAACACCAGTTACTTTTCTAACTTTTTTGGCTAATGGTAGCGTAATTGAGCCTTCACCACAGCCCAAGTCAAGCACACTGTCATTTTCATCCAGTATTAGCTTTGAGAATAATAAGTCATGATAATCGTCCTTTTTGGCTCTTTTGTGAAAACTTGCAGCTGCTTTATCCCAGTCCTTTCCCCTATCCTCTTTTTGCTTTAATTCATCTGCCCAAAATTCATCCCATTTTAATTCATTTGGTTTTTCAATGCATTGTTTCATTTCTAACACCTTTGGTTTTGCCGTTTAAAACGTTTTGGTAATCTTCATAATTCTCTTTAAGTAAACGTGGTATCTCCAATTCGTATGGGCAGTTGTCAACGCAGGAATAACATTCTGTGCAATTCAGTGTTTTGTTCATTATTTCTTGATATTCCTTTGTCAGGTAAGGCTCTGCAGGGAATCTCCTAATCCAAAGAGACATTCTGGCGCACATGCTTATGTTTATGTCTTCGCTGCATGGCATGCAGTATCCGCAGCCTCTGCAGAAATTTTCACCCAGCTCCTTTTTGTCTTTTTCGATAGCTTTTCTTAACTCATCATCTAAAATGGTTGTCCCATCATATGATAGAAATTCATCAAGCTCTTCCAGCTTTTGAATTCCCCAAATCGGCAGTACATTATCAAACTGATTCATGTATGCATATGATGCTTTTGAGTTTGTAATCAATCCTCCACCCATTGCCTTCATGGCCAAAAATCCAACATCCAATTTTTTGCATTTATTGACCAGAGATATTTCTTCTTCACCACTTAAATATGAAAATGGGTATTGCAGGGTTTCGTATAGTCCTGATTCAACTGCTTCATGGGCCATTGTAATTTTATGTGTTGTAATGCCAATATGTTTGATTAAACCTTCTTCTTTTGATTCAAGCATTGCTTTATATAGGTTATCTTCACTTTTTGGACAAAATGAAATGTTGTGGAATTGATACAAATCCAGATAGTCTGTTTTCATGCTTTTAAGTGAATTTTCTAATTGGGCCCAAAATTCCTCCACTTCTTCAGCAGCCCCTTTGCTTGCAAGATAGATGTTTTCGCGAACATCTTCAAAAGCCTTTCCTAATTTGGCTTCACTGTCTGTGTAGAAATGTGCTGTGTCATAAAAGTCTATGCCGTTTTCATATGCGTGGAGCAATATTTCAACAGAATCACTCATATTTCTTCTCTGGATTGGCAAAGCTCCAAATCCATTTTTATTCACTTCTAAATTTGTTTTTCCAAGTCTCATTTTAATAACCCATTATTTTTAATATTGAATATATTATAAAGATAATTATTAATAATATGATTGATGTTCTGGCCGATAAAAATCGGGTCTTTTTGAATTCTTCATCCTTGACGTTGCCTTTTTTCATGATTCTTTCCTTTTCAAAGGAACATTTTTGATAAATCATTTCCAGGTCTTTTTGAAGCCTTCCATACTCATTTAACATATTGATTGTTTTATTCAGATATTTGATTGCTTGCTTGTCATCATTCAGTTTAACGCAGCAAAATGCGGCTTTATAATTGAAATTGGTTTTTAATTCCAAATCATCTACCTTTTTTTCATAGCTTATGCAGTGATTGTAATTTTTCAATGCGCTTTTATATTCACCAATCTCGTATAGTGCATCTGCCTTGGAGTTGTATGCAAGTATGGTGTCTTCATTTTCAAGGGATTTGTCTAAATATTCAATAGCCTTGTTGTTATCGCCTGTTTTTTGAAGCATCTGACCTTTATATAAGTCAGTTTTAGCATCTGTGCCATATTGATTTTCATAGCTGTTGAGGTTGGTTAAAGCATCTGAATATCTTTTTGCTTTAATTAAAAGCTCAATTTTACCCATTTTAACTTCTTTTTTAGAAATTCTGGGCTTTTCAATATTTGAATATGATTTATAATTCTTTTCTGCCCTGTCAATGTATTCAAGGGCTTCGTCAATTTTGTTCTTGTTGAATCTGGAGAGCGCCTTATCGCAAATCACATTGATTGATTTCGGCTGCTTTTCCAGGTATTTGTCAAAGTATTTCTCACCATAATCTCCATTGTCATGTGTTTCGTCAAAATACTGATAATACATTCCTTTTTCTTCTAAAGCAAGTAAATAATCCTTATCAATCAATAAATCTAGGATAGTCAAATAGTCTTCAATATCGTCTTTGGAATGTCTTTTTTTAGCTAGTTTAAGTGCTTCTTTATAGTTTTTGTCTTGAATGTAATGTCTTGCCGTACTGATAGCATCACTCATTTTATCTACCTAGAATTTTTATCATTCCCTTTTTGAAAACTCTTTCAATTTAAATTTTTGTTTAAAAAGCATTAAATATTTTTATATCTTAACTCAAATATATTAAATAAGGAGTTTTGTAATTACTCTATTAACTTATTTTATTATTAATTTAAAATTGTGATGATTAAATGAATGATTTAGAAGAAATTGTATATAAGCATGCTTTATTAAATGCAGCTAAACATAAGGGAAGCGCAAATCCCGGTGCAGTTATGGGTTCTATAATGGCAAACGAGCCGGAACTTAGAAGCAGAGCAAAAGAAATAGGACCTCTTGCAGGTAAAATTGTAACTCAGGTAAATGGATTATCCAAAGAAGAGCAAGCAAGTGAAATGGAAAAATATGATGTTGAAGTAAAGGAGAAAAAGAAAGTTAAGGAAGAAGGACTTCAGGAACTTCCAGGAACTCATGAAAACATTGTATTGCGTTTTGCTCCAAATCCTAGTGGACCACTGCATATTGGACACTCAAGAGCGGCGGTTCCAAATGCGGAATATGTAAAAAGACATAACGGTAAATTGATTTTGAGGATTGAGGACACTGATCCAAAAAGAGTATATGAAGACGCTTATGAGATGATTCCTGAGGATTTGAAATGGCTTGGAATCAATCCCGATGAAATCATCTATCAGTCTGACAGATTCGATATTTATTATGATTATGCACGCCAACTGATTGAAAAGGGTGCAGCATATATGTGTACCTGTGACGGTGCAGCATTTAAAGAATTGAAGGATAACTGCAAAGCCTGTCCATGCAGAGACAATTCTGTAGAGGAAAACCTAGAGCTATGGGATAAGTTCGATACCATGGATGCAGGTGAAGCAGTATTGAGAGTAAAAACTGATATTAATCATAAAAACCCTGCTATCCGTGACTGGGTTGCAATGAGAATCGTTGATGAAACCCATCCGAGACTTGGAACCAAATACAGAATATATCCTATGATGAACTTTTCCGTTGCAGTGGATGACCATCTGATGGGAATGACTCATGTCTTAAGGGGAAAGGACCATCTGGCAAACAGCGAAAAGCAAAAATACCTATATGACCATATGGGATGGGATTTGCCTGAATTCATTCACTACGGCAGATTAAAAATGGAAGACATTGCCTTAAGTACTTCAAAGGCGCTTGAAGGCATAGAAAACGGAACTTACAGCGGCTGGGATGACCCTAGACTTGGAACATTAAGGGCTGTTGCAAGACGTGGAATCGATCCAAGAACCATTTATAATCTAATCACTGAAATCGGTGTTAAAATGGCTGATTCAGCTATCAGCTGGAAAAAGATATATGGTTTAAACCGTAATTTATTAGAGCCTGTAGCCAACCGTTACTTCTTTGTGGAAGATCCTGTATTAATTGAAGTTAAAAATTACGAAGATGGTGAAATTGTCGTTGAAAGGCCGCTTCACGCCGACCATTTGGATAGGGGAAACAGAGTGCTTCCATTCAATGGTACTGCCTATTTGGCTAAAGATGACATTTCAGATGGAGTATTCCGATTGATGGATGCGGTCAATGTTGATATTGACGGTGATGAAATAACCTATAACTCAACTTCATTTGAAGATGCAAGGGATTTAAAGGCAAGAATCATTCAATGGGTTCCTGCCCAAGACAATGTAAAAGTCACTATGGTAATGGATGATGCATCACTTAAAACAGGTCTTGGTGAAGCAGGATTGCGAGATTTGAAAGTCGGTGATATTGTTCAGTTTGAAAGAGTCGGTTTTGCACGTCTGGATGAAATCAGGGATGATGAATTGGTCTTTTACTATGCACATAAATAAGGTGGGCGGATGACATTATTTACCAATGGATTTGTTACATTAAAAACGCCCGAAGGTTTTGATCCTATTCCAAATAAGGGAGATTTTGTTGAATTGTCTTTAGTCAATTCCAATATTCCGATGACTGTAAAATTTTCAACATCCCCTACTTTGGCAGGCCTTCCAGATATTAAAAATGCAATGGAAGAGCAACTGAACTCAAATCCAAAAATTAATGTTGAAACTGCTGATTTCATAGCTATCAATGATGACATCTACTATATGATAATATCATCAATTGCCACCGATAAGAGTGAAATCAAGAGAAACGAATTCATGTTTGTAAAGGACAATAATTTATATTCCTTTGAATTCGTATATCCTTATGCTGATGCCGTATTGGATGACTTTTATCTGAACATTATACGTTCAATGGAAATTAAAAAGCCTAAATATGTTGTATCCAGTGAGGGCTATAAAATTAATGATGAATAACCTAGATAAGGTTATTCTCTATCCTATTTTTAAAAAATAATAAGAAAATCTGTCAAATAAATGACAGAATCTAATAAATCTTTTTGATGTCTTTTGGTTTGATGGTAATGTTTTGTCTTCTGTATTTTACTTTTATATTGTCTCCGTTGATGGAGTATACTTTACTTGAATAGGATTCTCCTTCATGGTTAAAGATAATTTCATCACCTTTACGTAAGACTTCCTCATTATTATTGATGATAACTTTAAGACTTGATTTTTCAGGTATTTCTTTAATTGGGGGAATGCTATCTTCTGTTGTTGTAGTTGTGGTTGTAGTTTCGACAGCTTCTTCTGATGCATTGTTTTTAGCGTTGTTGAATACTCTGCGAGTATTTTCTTGTCTTAACTGTTCATCAGGTTCTACATAATCCTCATGAGTTTCATTGATAATAGGTGCAAAATCATCGTAAAATTCTTCTGCTTCTTCGGTATATGAGTTTACGTTTCTGATGAAGTCTTCATTCAATCCATTATCTTCTTCTGGCTCTTGAATTATTTTATCACGAATATCTCTTACAATACTTGAGTTTTTGATTGTATCAGTAAATTTGGCTAAGTCTTTCCTGTAATCAAGATCACTCAATTCACCGTTTTCATCTTCAAATAGGTTGGATGAATCAATAGGTGCGCCAAATTCATAATCTTCATCAGCACCGGATAAAATGCTCACGCTATCCTCTTCGACTTTAGTAGGTGTTTTTAATGATGGTGTTTTTATCTCTTCACTTTCCGGTATTGCGTCGATGATGCTTTCAGATTTTTCTTCTTCTGCAGTCTCTTTTTCTTCTTTAATAGGCAACACTTCTTGAACGGTTGTTTCTTCTTTTGGTTCAGATTCTTTTTTAATAACTGCATCAGTTATTGATTTGGTTTCTGAGATTTCTGGAATTTCTTCTTTTTCTTCAGCGGTTGCAGTGTTTATGGCTTCATTGATATCTTTTTGAGATGCACTAGGTTTTGGGCTTGTATCAGAACTGCCTGAAGATTTAATGGATTCTGCAATTTCATGCATTTTTTCAATGCTGCTTTTAATATCTTCAATATCTTTGTTTTCAGTTTTTTCTTCTTTGGCTTCTTTATTTTTCTTAATGCTTTCTTTGATGTCACTATTATCTTCAGTTTCTTTATTTATTGCTTTGGATTCCTTTTCCCTTTCATCATCTTTTCTTTTAGACTCTTTTATCAACTCATCTATTGTAAATAAATCTTTAAGTTCATGTTTATTTTCACTAGTTTTTTTGAATGAAACATTAGGATCTTCTGGTTTGTTATTTTGGCTCATAATATCTCTCTGACTCTCAGTAATTGGTTCTTGGAACTTTTTAACATTATCTTCATAGTTAACTAAAACTTGGTTTTGGGATGAATAACTAATATTCCTATTAGGGATATTTCTCTCGTTTTGAGGAACAATATATGGATTAAATTCTTTTTCCGGTTTTGTTCCTTCTTTTCTGAGAGTAACATTAGGCTCTTCTTCTTTTGAAAACATATTTGAAATAGGGTTAGAGCGTTCTTTTTCATTGTTTTTTTCTGAAATTATTTCATGTAACGGGTTTGATGTCATTTCCCCATATTCAATTTCTTCTTCTTTTTCTCCATAATGTCTTTTTACCATTATAATGGATACTATACCGACTATAGCTATAATCGCCCACACTACTATTAACAATTCATTCATCTCATATACAACCTATTCGTTTATTATAGTATATTTATATTAAATTCTTTATTATATAGTTTTATGTTATATGCTTTCTGATGGAATAATATGTTGAAATTAAGATTAATGGGAAGTTGTTGTAACATTATTTTTTTAAGTTTAATTCATGTATTATTAATCTATTTGATTAAATAATTCATTTTAGCTTTTTTTAGTTAAAAATAAAAATTTGAAATATTATTTTTTTAAACTATTCATTTTATATATTTTAAAAATCATAATTAATATTATACTGAAACATAATTATTTTAGAGGTTAAATAATGGTTGTTAAAATTAATGAAAATTATCTTAAATTGAAAAGCAGTTATCTTTTTGTTGAAGTTGCAAGAAGAGAAGCTGAATTTATTGAAGCAAACCCTGATGCAGATGTTATTAAAATGGGGATTGGTGATGTAACAAAACCCCTAGTTCCTGCTGTTATTGATGCATTTAAAGGGGCTGTTGATGAAATGGGCAATGCCGACACTTTTATGGGATATGGTCCTGAACAAGGATATGACTTTTTGGCTGAAGCCATCATTGAAAATGATTATAAGCCTTATGGAGTAGATTTGGATGTCAGCGAAGTTTTCATTAGTGACGGTGCTAAATGTGACACAGGCAATATCCAGGAAATATTTGGCTTGGATAATAAGATTGCCGTAACTGATCCCGTATATACAGTATATGTTGACACTAATGTCATGGCCGGGAGAACTGGTGAAATGGGCGATGATGGAATGTATGAAGGATTGACTTACATTAAATGCAATGCAGAAAACGGATTTGTACCTGAATTGCCATCTGAACCTGTAGACATTATTTATTTATGTTATCCTAATAACCCAACAGGCACTACATTGACAAAAGACCAATTGAAAGTGTTTGTTGATTATGCTAAAGAAAATAATGCAATAATATTATTTGATTCTGCTTATGAAGCATTCATAACTGAAGATGATGTTCCTCACACAATTTATGAAGTTGAAGGAGCACGTGAAGTAGCTATTGAGTTTAAAAGCTTTTCAAAAACTGCAGGTTTTACAGGAACCCGTTGCGCATACACAGTTGTTCCTAAGGAATTGATAGCATACGATTCAGACAACAATCCTGTTGAAGTAAATCCTTTGTGGAACAGAAGACAGACCACAAAATTCAACGGAGTATCCTATCCTGTTCAGAGAGCTGCTGAAGCAACTTACTCTGAAGAGGGCAAGGCTCAAATCAAAGAAGTGATTGATTATTATATGGAAAATGCAAAAGTGATTAGGCAGTCTTTAACCGATATTGGTCTTGAAGTTTACGGTGGAGTCAGTTCTCCTTACATCTGGGTTAAAACTCCAAACAATATGGACTCCTGGGATTTCTTTGATGTATTGTTGAATGAGGCAAATGTTATTGGAACTCCTGGTTCTGGTTTTGGACCAAGCGGTGAAGGCTATTTAAGACTCACTGCGTTCAATACATTGGAAAATACTAAAGAAGCAATGGATAGAATTTCAAAATTAGAATTTTAGGTGATTAAACTTGAAAACAATTGAAGAACCAGTAGTCATTCGTGAAGGAGATTCATTTAAAGTTGTTTTATCAAAATATGGTGCTTTGGCTTTGGATAAGCAGGAAAACTTATCTGAGTTAATCGGCGATGCTGAAGGCGAATTGGACATCGAAAAGGCAACAATAACTTTTGGTGACATTGAATTGCCTATTCAGGTTTTGGGTTTTTATCGTGATGACTTAAAGCAATGGTCTTGGGCATGGGACAGTGAAGATATTTTTGGTCCTGATTTGATTAAGGCCGCTGCAGAAATCAGACAGGCCGGAATTGATGCAGGAATTCCTGAATTTTCATCTCCTATTGTTCAAATGGATTTCGATGCATGTCACACATTTGCAATGGCAACCGTTGGAATTTTGGACTTGGATGCTTATTATGCTGTAAATGAAGACGGTTTAGATATCTTTGTATCCATTGAACCTGGAAATGTGCCTAAAGTGGATAGTGTCGAAAAGTTCAAAGATACATTCTATACATTCCAAAAGAATTTCAAAGTCCATGCAAGAATTGCATTCGAGTCATATACAAAACTTAAAGGCCATAAAATCAAGCATCATGATGATTTTGATGTTGCATATTTAGGTGAAAGCCGTATTATTGTCGGGTTCAGTGAAAGAGGAAATGTAAGAACTATTCAAATGTTACTTGAAGAAGAGTGAAAGTAATGAATCAGGATTTGGTTGATGAAATAGATTATATGATAGATTTATTGACTAAATCTGGATTTTTTTCAAAAGAGGAAATATTGGAAATATTGGAAGATCAGTTTATAGAATATGACCTTGATTTTTCTAAGTTCAATATTTCTTTAAATGATTTTAACAATGAAAATTTCTCCGTTTTGGAGGAAACCTTTAAAAAACTAACTAAAAAATCAATCATTTGTGTTCATAACTGTGGATATGACTTTGCCGAAGGCGTTGAAGATATCTATGAGTTATATTTCCATTTGATTAATAACAATTACTCCGCTCAGGGCTTTTGCTTTTACACCTTTCAGGATGTAGAGCAGGCCATTGAAGAGGGTGTTTTAAAAATAACATTTGGAGATTTCGAAAAAGATGAAAGCAAATCTTTAGAAATCGGAAACATTGTTTATCAACATTTAATTGATGCAGATTTCGATGTTAATTGGAATAAGACAGTTAACTGCCCAATTGAAATCATTAACTTAAGATGGGATAAAAGATTTGATGAGAATGCGGAATATGAAGTTGAAGGAGCTTATGAATTATTTGTAGGTGAAAATAATGAAAAATAATTCCTTAAAATTAATTGAAGATGTTGTTTGTAATTTTGCTAAATTAGCTTCTATTGAAATTTCTGAGGATTCTATTTATTTGGAATTTATTGATGTTGAGTTAGGTAATCCGAAAAACGACCAAGATTTATCATTGTCCATGAGATTTGCTAAAAAACCATTTATTACAGTTTTTTATGATAATATTTGGGATATTGATTTTGTTTCCAATTTCGATTATAATAATCATTTTCTGCAGGAAGATCTGATTTTGGAAGTCAGAAAAATTAAGTTCCTGGATTTTGAATATTTAAATACATTTTTCTATAACTATTCAAAACAGAAAGATTTCACAATGGATAAGGAATTTGATGTTCACAACATCCGTTCAGATTTCTTCTGTTTAATCGAATTCAATCATATTGCATTCGTCATTGGCGGAAATGAAATGGACTTTTTCACTCCAAGTGAAAGGCTTGACGATGATATATTAAGGGAATTGTCCAATCAATGGATGATGTATTATTTGACATACCATCAGAAGAGAAATATTATAAAAGATCCTATGTGTGAACACCATCCTTTTAACAGATAGTTTTTCTAACTGTTTTTTTATTTTCAATTTTGATTATACATATGAATTGTTGGAAAAGCTTTTTAATTATTAAATACATATTATTATTGTTATGGAAATTTTTTAATTTTCACATGTTAATTATATTTATAGGAGTTATTAAATGACTTGTAGTATTTTAGTAGGCGGAGCATGGGGTGATGAAGGTAAAGGAAAATGTATCACTTACCTTTGTAGTAATGATAAACCATCCATTATTGCACGTGCAGGAGTAGGTCCTAATGCAGGCCATTCTGTTGAATTCAATGGTGAGAAATATGGTTTAAGATTAACTCCATCCGGTTTCGTACATACGGATGCTAAACTCATGATTGGGGCTGGAGTTTTAGTGAATCCTGATGTACTGTATAAAGAATTTGAAGATTTAGCAAAATATAATGTAAAAGAAAGAATGTCTATTGACCCTAGATGTGCAATAATCACACAAAATCATATGGATAGGGACGTATCCTCAGAGCATTTGGCTAAAAAAATAGGAAGTACCGGTTCAGGTTGTGGTCCTGCAAACTCTGACAGGGTCATGAGAACTATTGAACTTGCCCGTGACATTCCAGAACTTGAAGAATACATTGATGATGTTTCTCTAGCTTGCAATGAAGCTATTGACAATGGTGAGGATGTATTTATTGAAGGATCACAGGGTTTTGCATTATCTCTTTACTATGGAAGTTATCCATTTGTTACCAGTAAGGACACTACAGCTTCCACTTTCGCTGCTGATGTTGGTGTCGGACCGACAAAAGTGGATGAAGTCATTAATGTGTTTAAAGCTTACATTTCACGTGTTGGAGAAGGACCGTTCCCAACTGAAATGAGTCAGGAAGAAGCTGAAAGCAAAGGCTTGGAAGAGTATGGTGTTGTAACAGGACGCCGTAGAAGAATCGGTTACTTTGACATGGAACTTGCTAAGGAATCATGCAGAATCAACGGTGCAACTCAAATTGCATTAACCTGTGTTGACAGATTATATCCTGATTGTGCAAGGACACAGGACTATAATGTTTTGTCTGCTGAGACTAAAGCATTTATCAATGAAATTGAATCAGAAACCAATGTTCCGGTAACCATTATTTCAACCGGTCCTGATTTAAAAGATACAATTGATTTAAGAAAAGAATTGTTATAATTCTTTTTACTATTTTTTTGTTTTCAATAGATACTTTTAATACTACAAAAATTTAATATAACAATTGTTAATATTTATAAATTAATGTGATATTATGGAGTTCTTAAGAGAAAGTGATGTAATTCAGTGGAAAGATGGTGAATATAAGACAATTAAGGAAAACAGCGTTGAGGATGAATATACTTATCTTTTTATAGATTATTTGCCTCCAAGGAAATTTTCAACATATCCAAAAGATTTGAAGGACTTTGCAGTAGGATACTGTTTGGGGGAAGGTTTAATTAAGGATTTTTCAGACATCGAATCCATTAAGGTGGATGGAACAAATATTCTGGTTACAACAAAGCTAACCCACAATCCCGAAGAGGATTTAGAACAGGAAGGAATCGTTCAGGAAAGGAAAGGCAACTGCGAACATGCGTGCGTGTGCAGACTGCTTGAATATCAGGGAGTAAACTCTGATAATGCCGGCGGAATCAGATCAGAGCTAAAAACAATAGAGCCCAACAATTCGGATTTGAAAATAGATGCAACCCAAATCATCAAAGATATGAAACATCTGACTGATGAGGCTAAAATATGGCAAAAAACTGCTGGTGTACATGTTGCACAATTAAAATTTGAGGATAAAATCATTATCCGTGAGGATGTAAGCCGACATGTTGCAGTTGATAAGGTGATTGGGGCAGCTTCAAGGGAAGGCTATGACTTTTCAAAATCATATATATCATATAGCGGAAGAATGCCTGCAGACATGCTGATAAAAGTAATTAGGGTAGGTATTCCAATTATAATTTCTAATGCCGCACCAGCATCTTCAGGTATTGACGTGGCAGAAGCGGGAAATATCACAATGGTGGGTTTTGTAAGGGACAATAGGTTTACAGTATTCACTGCCCCTGAGAGAGTCAATCTGGAAAAATAAGTTATGTAGAATAAATTTATCATTATACGGCGTCAGAGCCTCTCTCACCGGTTCTGATTCTTATTACTTCTTCTACATCAGAAACAAATATTTTGCCGTCTCCAACGTCTCCTGTTCTTGCGTTTTCGATAATTATATCAATAATATCTTCCAGGTCTTTTTTATTCACGATTAATTCGATTCTTGTTTTTGGGATTAAATCAATGCAATAGCTGGATCCACGGTATGATTCTTTAATGCCCAGCTGTCTTCCTCTTCCTTTTACTGTAGAGACATTCATTCCTTCACATCCTGCTTTTAAAAGTGCTGTTTTGACATGTTCAAATCGTTCTTCACGTATCACTGCAATAATTCTTTTCATTTTACTCCTCCATTTCTTATATCTAATGTTTTTTCTATTAATAACTTTGCAGTAATGTTGGGATTGCAGTTTTCTTAAAACTTCATTTAAATGAGGCTTAATTAATATATACTAGTAATTGAATAATATTAAATATGTATTGCCCAAAATGTGGTGCTGAAATAACCCATTATTCGAAATATTGTAGGAAATGCGGTACAAAATTACCATATAATAAGGAATTTGAAAAAGACAAATCAGTTTCCGATTTTAAAGAAGAAAGTTCTTTTACCACAAACAGACAGATTATTTTTTTATCTATTTTGGGCTTAATTGTTATTGTAATATTATCAGCATTTGCTGTTGGTGCATTTAATCAGAATAATCCATCAAATACGGATTCTTCCTTTGATGATTTTATTAATAACAATTTGGTTTCTTCAGATGAGGATAGTGAAGATGTTGAATATTATTATTCCTCTACTGGCTATGAAATCCCTAAAAATAATGAGGATTCCAGATTATCGGATATTTCCAACAGTTCCTTCAGTTATGATTTCTTTAATAAATCGGTTTAATTTATCCTTTTTTGAATTGGTCTTTTTTTATTGAAAATTTGTATTATTAATTTATCTCATTTTAATTGAAATGTCATGTTATTTTGTCATCATTTTGGATATTTCATCCTACTTTTACAAAATAGCATTTATTGCTTGTTTCATATACATGGATTAGTTAAAAAACTATATTTTCTACATTAATTTTTTGCAGTTATTTTTTTTAATTATTACAAAATTAAATATTTTTTAGTATTTGGTAATATTTGTGAATACTGTTTATTTTTTTTAAAATTATTATCATTTTTATAAGTTTTTATTCATATTTATCTTAAAGTGGTTAAATTTTTCATATTAATTTGTTGATTTTAGTAATTTTATCTTAAAAAAATGTTGTTTTCACTGAATTAAATATTATTATAATAATTTTATAATTAATATGTGTATTGTTTATTATTTCTTTAAAAATATTTTAATAAACATAATTTTATAATTTTATTTTTATATAATGTTTATTTTTAGGTTAGTAAAAGGATATTAAAGTATATATATTAATAAGTCTAAAAATAAATTTCAATGTAAACTATCGATTAATGTAAAAAATAATTGTCAACGGAGATAGATATAAAATGAAGATTCGAGGAGAAATAATAATATTATGTTTAATTATTTGTCTTATTTTCTCATTATCTGCTGTTTCAGCAGCTGATGACTTAAATAATACAGATGTCACAAGTAATAATGATTTATTGTCTCTTCCAACCAATAACAACGATTCTGTTATTGGAGCTGGATGGGAGTCATTTACAAAATTAAATGAAACGATTAACAGTGCTCAAGGAGATACTATTGATTTGTGTGATAATTATGTATTCACGCCGGGGGAGGATGATGCATTTGTTAATGGTATTCGTATTGATAGAGAAATAACTATTGTTGGGCATGATTTAACAATTGATGGGGCCAATAAAGCCAGGATATTTGATATTTACGCACCTGTTACAATAAAGAATTTAGTATTTGTCAACGGTAATTCTAGTAGTTCTGGTGGAGCAATTGATATAGAAGATGCTATTGCATCCACAATGGATTCTTGTACTTTTATTAATAATACTGCTAGGGAGAATGGTGGTGCTATTTATTGGGATGATGGATCACATGATTGTGTAGTAACTAGTTGTCAATTTATAAACAATACTGCAGGTATTAATGGTGGTGCTATAGATTGGCATATGGCTTCTCAAAGAGGTGCTATTCAAGATTCTGTATTTACCAATAATACTGCTAAACGTAGTGGTGGTGCTGTACATTGGAGTGGTCACTATGGTGATATAATTGGATCCACATTTACTAACAATGTTGCTACTGGTGAAGTTGTTTCCGAGATTGGTGGTATAACCGGTGGCGGAGATGGTGGTGCTGTGCTATGGGTAGGTAGTCACGGTATTATCAAAGATTGTAATTTTAATAATAACTATGCTAAAATCCGTGGTGGAGCTATATTTATACATGGTAACTCCACAGAAAACAGTACTAATACTACTGTAGACAATTGTAGATTTGAAAATAATATTGCGCATGTCAATGGTGGTGGTGTTGATTGGCAATATGGTGCTCATAATGGTACATTGACTAATTCAGTATTTATTAATAACACTGCATGGCGTAGTGGTGGTGGAGCATATTGGAATGGTTACAATGGTACTATGATAAACTGTAGTTTTACTGATAACCATGCTACTTATCAATGGAATCATACACTTCCTGAAGGTATTGTTATAGTAACTGATACTCCTGGTGGTAATGGTGGTGCTATGGTATGGAGAGGTTCCATGGGTACTATAGAGAATTGTAACTTTACTGACAATACTGCCTATTATCTTGGTGGTGCTATTCACTTAAGAAATAATGATGAGGTGAACTTTACTAATTGTAACTTTACTGAGAATAATGCAGGTACTAATGGTGGTGCTATCTATTTCAATACTGGTGCTACTAGATGTACTATTGATTCATGTACTTTTGATAATAATGTAGCTAACAGATCTGCTGGTGCAATATTCTGGATAGGTACAAATGGTCATATTTTAAATTCCAACTTTACTAATAACCATGCTCTTGGTGGTGTTAGTGGTGCTGTTGTTCACAATGGTACAAATACCACTGGTGGTTCTGGTGGAGCTATCATTTGGGCAGGTTCTAATGGTAATGTTAATGATTGTATATTTATTAGCAATACTGCAGCTAAACGTGGTGGAGCAATATTTTTAGAATCAACAAAAGAGTCCCGATGTAGTGATGTAACAATTAAGGATAGTTCATTTGAAAGCAATATTGCAGATATTAATGGTGGAGCTGTTGCATGGGATGAAGGTGCAGAAAACGGTTTAATGGAAAACATTGCTTTCATCAACAACACTGCTAAACGTAATGGTGGTGCAATCTTCTGGAACGGTTATAACGGTACAATCAAAAATTCCAAGTTTGACAATAACAGGGCAACAGGTACAAATTGGGAATATACCTTGAATATAAACATGGGTGATAAAATCATTGTTGGAGAAAATGGAACATTAACTTTAGGAAATATAGTTGTTCTTCAGCAAAATCATATACCTGTATCTTTTGACCCATCTGTATCCCAGTATGAAGGTAAGTTAGTTGTGCTTAATTATACTTCACCTACTGATAGTAAGATTCTTCGTTTTGAATCATATGTTCTAACAGGTAATGCTTCTGCTGGATATAAATGGAAACCATTAGATGAAATCAATATTACTGTTTCTGAATCTATTATTTCTCCTGTTGACTGGGCAATTGACCAATACTTCGGTGGTGACGGAGGTACTGTCCTCTGGAGTGGTAATTTAGGTCTTGTTGAAAATTGTACTTTCATAGATTCAAACTCAGCTCGTCGTGGTGGTGGAGCTTACATGACTGGAAGTGATTATGTTACCTACAAGGATTGTTACTTTGAAAACTGTACTTCAGGTACCAACGGTGGAGGAGTAGACTGGCTGGCAGGTGCAAACTACGGTAAGATAATTAACTGTACCTTTAATAATACTAGAGCTGCTCGTTCCGCTGGTGCTATTTACTATGACGGCTGGTATGGTGAAATGACAAATATTACCATTATCAATACTCAATCATGGGGTGGAGCTTTAAAAACCAGTAAAGACGGTAAAGTTAATTATGCAGGTTGGGATTCAAGCCACTGGGATACCAACACTACTGGAGGTGACGCCGGTGCAATTATGTACACAGGTTCATTCATTACTGTTTATAATGTAACTTTCACTAACTGTAATGGATCCGGCCGTGGGGGAGCAGTGTTCTTACAGGATAACCACAACGTCACATTCGACAAATGTACATTTGAAAATAACATTGCAGCAGGTACTGCAAAAAACACTTATGTAAATGATAAAGACATATCCAGCGGTTTTAATATGTGGTTAACTGGTTACGGTGGAGCAATCGCATTTGATGTAGGTGCAACCAATGGAACAATTAAAAACTCAAAATTCATTAACAATACAGCTATACGTATTGGTGGTGCAATCAGTTTCGGTAAAGGTTCATCAAATGCCAAGGTTTATAATTCCACATTTGACAACAATACTGCATACCGTAACGGTGGTGCAATCTCATGGGACGGTACAGACGGTAACATGGATAAATGTAACTTCTCAAACAACTCTGCATTAGGTATAGATATTAATACAGATATATTCAATCCAACTAGCCTCGATGACTTTAAACATAATGGAACAGACGTGCCAACTTATACTCCAGCAGGCAATAAAAAGGAAATGTATATTAGGTATCAGGGATACAATCCAGAAACTAAACGTAGCGCTAACTATACCATGTATGTATATAACGGTACACAATGGAATGACATAGAATTCACAACTGAAACAGGACCATCTACTGTCGATTGGGCAATGGATGAATACTACGGTGGAGATGGAGGAACTATCTACTGGAGGGGAGACAATGGTGAGGTTTGCCATTGTATATTCATTGACTCCAATTCCGCTCGTCGTGGTGGTGGAGCTTACATGACAGGATCAGACAATATCACTTTCCAGAATTCCTACTTTGAAAACTGTACTTCAGGTACCAACGGTGGAGGTCTTGACTGGTTGGCCGGTGCTAACAACGGTAAAGTAATCAACTGTACATTTAACAGTACTCATGCTGCCCGTTCTGCCGGTGCAATCTACTACGACGGTGATTATGGTGAAATGATAAATATTACCATTATCAACGCTACAAACAATGGTGGAGCTTTAAAAGTAAGTAAAGACGGTAGAGTAAAATATGCCGGTTGGGATTCAAGCCACTGGGATACCAATACCACTGGTGGTGACGCTGGTGCTATCATGTTTACAGGAAACTATGAATACATTTACAATGCTACCTTCATAAACTGTACTTCAGTTGGACGTGGAGGAGCGGTCTTCTTGCAGGATAACCATAACGTAACTTTTGAGTTATGTGTCTTTGAAAACAACTATGCAAAAGGTATAGCAAATAACACCTGGGCAAATTACACTCAGGAAAGAAATGAGGCTAATAATGATACAAAAGTTAATTATAAACTCACAGGTCACGGTGGAGCAGTTGCATTTGACGTAAATGCTAAAAACTGTAAAATCATAGACTCCAACTTCACTCAGAACTTGGCCCGTCGTAACGGTGGTGCTTTAAACTTTGATGATGGTTCAACCAACAACACTGTTGAAAACTGTAGATTTGACAATAACACAGTTTACGATGATGGTGGTGCTATTAACTTAGGTAAAGGTTCTGATTTCTGTTCTATAATCAACACTATATTCTATAACAATACTGGTCAAGGAAGATTTACTTCCACTACCAAAGGAGGTACAATCTGTCTTGAAGGTTCAAACATTACTATTGACCGTTCTGAATTTATTTTAGGTGCTGCATATGGAAATGAAACTGAAGGCGCAAAAATCTACCAAACCGATGGTGGAGCATTATTTGTTACAGGTAATTATGTAAATATTACTAACACTAAATTTGATAGCTGTTTCACTCCTAATTATGCTGGTGCAATAAAAATTATTGGTAATTATACAAAGGTTGACAATTGTACTTTTGAAAATTGTACTGCACCTAAACGTGCAGGAGCTATATATGTAGAAGGTAATTCTGTTTTAATCAATAACTCCCGTTTCAATGCTTCTATTTCAGAAGTTGCTGGTGCAATATATATTGCGGGTAATGATTCCAATTTAGTTAATTCAAACATTACAAACTGTTCCAGTTCAGTTTCAGCAGGTAGTGTACATATTTCAGGTAATAATGCGGATATTAATGGAACTTCATTCATAAATTGTACTACTCAAGGTACTCATGGTGGTGCTATATGTATATCAGGTAATTACACTACAGTTATTGATTCTACTTTTGAAAATTGTAGAGCACTTTATTTCAATAAGACTGAAGATAAAGGTGCTATTGCGGGTGCTATACACATCTCCGGTGCTAACGCAACAATTATTAAATCAACTTTCAATAATATTTATGCTAGTGATGATGGTGGAGCATTATATGTAGAAGGAGCTGACTGTAAAGTATATAATTCCACTTTTGAAAAAACCATTGCTGGTGATGATGGTGGTGCAATATTATGGTCTGGTGAAAGAGGTTTAGTATATAACAGTACTTTTACAATAGCTCAAGGAATAGGCTTGGCTGGCGCACATTCTAAAGGTGGTGCAATTAACATCGTCGGTAATTATTCTGTTGTTACAAAATCCAAATTCATCATGGTTTCTGCAGTTACAGATGGTGGAGCTATTTATGCTACTGGTAACCATGTAAATATTACAGATTCATCATTCAATAAATGTAACGTTTCACATACAGTTGAACCACGTCATAATCATGGTGGAGGTTCCATTTATGTTGAAGGTGACTATGGTTATATTGCAAATTGTACCTTTGAGCAGAACAATGCTAAATTAGGTGGAGCAATGTTTATTGAAGGAGATAATGTTGTCATTGATAATATTACTACTATACGTACTTATGTACCTAGTTCCGGTGGAGCTATTTTCGTACAGGGTGATAATGCTACTATTAAAAAATCTGATATTTCAATGACCAACGCTTCTGTTGATGGTGGTGCTATTTATATTCACGGTGCAAATACCAACATTTCTGCAACTTCAATCAGTATGTGTTTTGCATATGGAGATGGTGGAGCTATTTATGTAAACGGTACTGATGCCAATATTGAACATTCTACAATATTTAGGAATAATGCTACCTATGGTGGTTCTATTTATATTAACGGTACTGATGCAGTAATTTTTGATTCCACTATGATGCAAACTGCCGCTAGGGCAGATGGAGGATCTATTTATGTATTCGGAGAACATGCTGTTATTAATCAGACTTCATGTTCAATGACTTCTGCTGTAAATGGTGGATCCATGTATATTGCAGGGGATAATGCAGTTATTGTCGGGTCTTCTTTCACTAAAAGTAATGCTACTGAAGATGGTGGAGCATTATATGTAACAGGTGATGATTGTAAAGTATATAATTCCACTTTTGAATTAAATACTGCATATGATGATGGTGGATCAATATTATGGGTAGGTGAAAACGGTTTAATATATAACAGTACTTTTACAAATGTCCGTGCAATAGGAAGAGGTCATCACTCTGAAGGTGGTGCAATCAACCTTGTAGGTGATAATACTGTTGTTACAAAATCCAACTTCACAATGACTTCCGCAGCTACAGATGGTGGAGCTATTTTTGCTACTGGTAATCATATAAATGTTACAGAATCAAACTTCAATAAAAATAATGTTTCACATACTAATGAAACAGGTTATAACCATGGTGGAGGTTCCATTTATGTTGAAGGTGACTATGGTTATATTGCAAATTGTACCTTTGAGCAGAACAATGCTAAATTAGGTGGAGCAATGTTTATTGAAGGAGATAATGCTGTCATTGATAATATTACTACTATACATACTTTTGTACCTAGTTCTGGTGGAGCTATTTTCGTACAGGGTGATAATGCTATCATTAAAAAATCCAGTATTTCAATGTCCAATGCTTCTGTTGATGGTGGAGCTATCTATATTGATGGTGTAAATACAAACATTTCCTCAACTTCAATTTCCATGTGTGTGGCAAAAGATGAAGGTGGAGCTATTTTTGTAGATGGTGCTAATACCAACATTGAATATTGTACGATATCTAAAAGTAATGCTACTAATTATGGTGGTGGAGTTTACATTAAAGGTAATGATGAAGTAATTTTCAATTCCACATTAATGCAATGTCATGCAGATAAAGATGGTGGAATTGTCTATATTTCTGGACTAAGGGCAGTCATTAATCAATCTTCATTAATGATGAGTTCTTCTACTCAAAATGGTGGAGCAGTATATATTGCAGGTAATAATGCAGTTATTGAAGAATCTAGTTTCAATAAAAACGATGCTACTGAAAGTGGTGGTGCTGTATATATTGAAGCAGAATACGCTAATATTTCAGGCTCTCACTTTAATTTGAATAACGCTACTCAAAATGGAGGTGCTCTTTACATTAAAGGAAGCCATGCAACCATTACAAATTCATCTTTCAATCAGGGACATTCATTGAATAAGATAGGTGATACTAGTAGTGAGATTGTTGGTGGTGGTGCAATTTATTCTAAAGGTTCATTTTCCAATATATATTATTGTAACTTTACAAATTGTTCTTCTAAAGATCAGGGTGGTGCAATCTTCTGGTATGCTGATAACCTCCAATATTGTAATGTTGTTGGTTGCAGGTTCATAAATAACACTGCTTACCCTAATTCTAAAACTAATACAAGAGGTGGAGGAGCGATTTATTGGAAAGAGGGTAGTAAATATTGTACTATTCAAGATTCTGTGTTTATCAAAAATTCTGTTCAAAGTTCAAATAAAGCTGATGGTGGAGCTGTTTTATGGGATTTCACTTCTAATGGATTGATTAATAATTGTACTTTTGATGCTAATTATGTTACCACTTCACATACAGGTGATGTATGGGTTCAAGGAGGAGGTCTATTCTTAAGGCTAAGGGGTACTAATTTCACTATTAGTAATTCAAGATTTGAGAATTGCTGGTCTATCAAGGAAGCGGGCGGTGCTTATCTGTCTCCTAGGAATGGAGAGGTAGGCCCTATCGATCTTTTAGTTGTAAATACTACATTTATAAACAATACTGCTAACGCCACAGGACCAAATTGTCTTGGTGGTGGTGCTATTCAAATTAAGGAAAGTCATTATACTACGTTAAGAAATGTTACATTTGAAAATAACACTGCAAACATAGGTGGTGCTATTTCATGCCCTAATGGTCCGGATAGTGGTGTAAAATCTGATTACATTATTGGTTGTACTTTCATTGGAAATAAAGCTAATATAACAGCTACAAGAGAAGGACTTGGTGGAAGTATCTATATTAATTTATTAGGTAAGAAAAATCCAACGATTAGAATTTATAATTCTACATTTTCTGACGGTTATGCAAAATACGATGGTGGAGCAATATATGCTCAATATATCGAGGGGTCTGGAAATTTAACTTTCATAAATAACACTGCAAATCGCGGTGGTGCATTATATTGGTTTGCAGGTATAGAATCATCATCAAAAGCACCTGATATTGAGGGTATGACCTTTATAAATAACAATGCTACCTATGGTGGTGCTATTTACATTCCTAAAGAAGGTACTAAAGTTTTACATAATAATTTCACTGGAAACAACGCTACCTATGGTGGTGCTATTTATGTTCCTGTTTCAACTGTAACCATTTCATATAATAATTTCACAAAAAATAATGCTACTGAGGGTGGAGCTATTTACATATTGAATACTACAAAAAATGTATTTGTATCTCAGTCCACTTTCGATGAAAATCATGCCAAGTATGGTGGTGCAATTTGGACCGCTGCTGAAATAACAGGTACAAATCCGGCTGATCATATTTCCTATTGTAATTTCACAAAAAATACTGCTGTAAATGGTAGTGCTATTTATGTTGCAGGCAGTAAACAAAATATTGGTTTCTGTAATTTTGATGGAAACAATGCAAGTGAAAATGGTGGTGCTATTTATTATCAAAAAGATTTAACATCAATAGAAGTTCATGATTCTACATTTAAAAGTTCCTATGCAAAAAATGGTGGAGCCATATATAATGCTGGAACTTCCCAGTCTAAAAATCTTCTTATTAAAAATTCCACATTCATTAAAAATATAGCTATTTATAATGGTGGTGCTGTTTTATATATTGCAAATGATGGACTTATGACATACAGAGATTACTTTAATGGTACTTTTGATAATCTGGCAGTACCTAGCGGAACTGATACAAGGATAGATCTTTTCAGTAATGATACATCACATATTCAAATTATTTCCAATTCATTATTTGAAGATAATGAGGACTATCTTTTCTATATTGAGTCTATTTCCGATAGAGAAAATCCATTTATTGCTGTTTATTTAGATAGGCCAAAAGATTGGGTAATAAGTAAACTCCGTTATGTTGTGAGTTTAACTAATGTAACTACTCATGAAGTAATTCAAACAGTAGTTGTAAATTCAACTAATTATGAATCTCATACTAGGGGAGGTAGGTTATATGTGTCTTTCAGTGATTTGAAGGCTAATACAACTTATAATATTACTGTTTCATTTTCCGATGAGTATCATATGGAAAAAACAAATTCTACACTAGTAACAGCTCACGGTGAAAAGATTGGTCAATTCAGACTTCTTCAAAATTTAATCAATGATGCTGTTAATCGTGGTGAATCTGAAATTGTTTTAAATAGGACTTTCACTTTTACTCCGGTGGACGACCATGGAAAGACAGATAATATGGATGACAGATGTATTAATTTAACAAATATTAATTATCCATTTACGATTCGTGGTGATAACTGGCGTATTGATGCGGCAGGATATTCCAGAATATTTTATATAACTTCTCCTAATGTTACTATTGAAAATGTTGTATTAGTTGGAGGTAATGCCAGTGGTGAATTTGGTGATGGTATTGATATGGGAGGAGCCATATACTGGGCTGGAGCTAACGGTACTTTAATAGGTTCAATCATTGATAGAAATAATGCAAGTATTGGTGGAGGAATTTATTATAATGTAACTGCTCCTGATTGTAAGATTATCAATACAACATTCATATATAACAATGCAGTTACCAACGGTGGAGCTATTGATTGTAATGCTTCCAGAATGGAATTAATAAATACTACATTCCAAGAAAACCATGCACATACTGGTGCGGCGTTATGTAGGGAAATTAATGCAACTGAAGGTCATGGTAACAATAATACATTTATAGGTAACTATGCGGATTATGCTGGAGCAGCACTTGCATGGATTAATGCAACAAGAATTTCAATTAACAACTACCACTTCTCTCATAACTATGTTGGTTATAGTGGTGGAGCAATATATGTTGGTGAAGGCAGTAAAAATTGTGAAATACTTAATTGTGATTTTGAAGGCAATTATGTGGATAACTCTACAGGAGGACACGGTGGTGCTATTGAATGGTATTCTGAAGCAGGTATCGTTGTAAATTCCTCTTTCATTAAAAACCATGCATATGATGGTGGTGCAATTTATGTAGGTAGTGGGTCTGGTGAAATCAATATTACAAACTCAACTTTCGGTGATAATTATGCTACTACTACCGGTGGTGCTATCAGTATTGAAGCATCTGCTGTTACTGTTAATGCATCTAATTTCTATAATAATAAAGCTCAAAAAGGTGGGGCATTATATGTAGGTGGTGTAGGTACCAGTAATTACATATATTCATCTGTTTTCGAAGGAAATATAGCTACAGGAACCGGCCATATGGATGGTCTTGGTGGAGCTATTGATTGGGTTGCTTCTTCAGGTACTATTATCGATACAGAATTTACAAGCAACTGTGCTGATTATGGTGGTGGAGTATACTTCGGTGGAAGATCAGAAGAAAGTATTATTACAAGCTGTATATTCACAGATAACCATGCTAAATACAATGGTGGTGCTATTGACTGTAATTCATCTAAAATGTATTTAACCCACACAATATTTGATGGTAACTATGCACAATTCGGTTCTGCTTTATGTAGGGAAACTAACGCTAAAAGTGGTTCTGGAGAAAACAATACTTTCATAAATAACCACGCTTATGTTTCAGGTGCAGCTTTAGGATGGATGGGATCTATTGGTATTAAAATTACTAATTACACATTCATCAATAACTCAGCTGATGTTAGTGGTGGAGCGATTTATGTAGGTCCAAACAGTCATAACTGTTCAGTTATTGACTGTACCTTTGAAGATAACTATATAACGAATAAGACTGATGGTTGGGATAACGAAATGAGTTGGCAAGCATGGGACGACACTACAATGCATTTCATCACAAGCCGTACTGATGATGAAAGTTTAATTAATACAATTGACATATTTGAACGCGATACTATATCTTATTATAAGACTGTCGAAGACCTTGACAATCTATTAAGTGTCGGTGGAGCAATCAATATTCAAGCAGCCAATGCAACAATTAATGACACTGACTTCACTAGAAATATTGCTAACTTAGGTGGTGCAATATATGTCGGTGCCAATTCAGGTGCTACTACCCTTAACAGAACAGTATTCAGAGAAAATATTGCTTATACTCGTGGTGGAGCAGTCAATTTACACGCTTCAGCAGTACATATTGATGACGGTGAATTCTATAACAACATCGCTATTAACGGTAGTGCATTATATGTCGGTGGTGTAGGTACTGAAAACAAAGTCCATGGGTCCATCTTTGAAGGAAACAACGCAACAGGTTACGGTGGAGGTATCTATTGGGTAGCTCATGAAGGTGAAATATTCAATTCTCAATTCACCAATAACTGGGCTGAGTATGGTGGAGGTATCTACTTGAATGGTAGATCTGCTAATACAAACATTACTAACACAACATTCAAATCAAACACCGCTCTTAAAAACGGTGGTGCTATAGACTGTAATGCATCAAACATTGGAATTTACAACCTTACCTTTGATTCCAACATTGCAGGCGAATATGGTGCTGCTTTATGTAGGGAAGTCGGTGCAACATCAGGTCATGGTACAAACAATACATTCAAATCAAATTATGCAGGAATCTCAGGTGCAGCTCTTGCCTGGCTGAATGTTAAAAATATCCATATCATTGATTATACTTTCATTGACAATTCTGCCGGAACTAGTGGTGGAGCTATTTACGCATCACAAGGCAGTGACAATTGTATTATTGAAAATTGTGCCTTTGATGGAAACTACTTAACCAATCTTACGGATTACCACTTTGGTGGTGCAATTGACTGTGTTGCAGATAATATGACCATTAACATGTCTAAATTCAATAATAACCGTGCATATAATGGTGGTGCAGTATATGTTGGTAGTGGATCCAAATTTGTGCGTGTCTTGAATTCCAACTTCACTGAAAACAGGGCTACAGGCAGTGGTGGAGCTTTAGGATTAAAAGCAAATGATTTAACCATTAATAATGTTACATTCAAATCCAACAAGGCAGAAATTCACGGTGGTGCACTCTATGCTGGAGGTACAGGTAAAAACAATACCATTACATATGCAGTATTTGAAGATAACACTGCTGGAGACCATGGTGGAGCTATAGTCTGGCTTGCATCTGCTGGAGAAATAACATATTCCAATTTCACAGGAAACAAAGCTGTTTACGGTGGAGGTATTTACTTAAATGGTGTTTCAAGTAACAGTAAAATAGCTAATGTTATCTTTGACAGCAACGAAGCTACTAAAAATGGTGGTGCTATTGACTGTAATGCTACTATGATGGGTCTTAACAATACCATATTTAAGTATAATGTCGCAAAAGAATATGGTGCTGCTTTATGTAGGGAAGCTAATGCTACTGGTGGATACGGTGGAAACAACACATTCATCGGAAACTCTGCTGGAATTTCCGGTGCTGCTCTTGCATGGTTAGGTGTTGAAAACATTAGAATTAATAATTATCACTTCTATAACAACACTGCAGAAGTAAGTGGTGGAGCAATATATGCAAACCACTTAAGTTCAAACTGTCAAATATTAAATTCAGAATTCGTAAACAGTTCTGTTATTAGAGGTGAAGGTGGAGACATTTGTTTGGAAGGTGCTAACGGAACCATAATCAATTCCACATTTGCAAACAGTATCTCCAAAAACGGTGGTTCAATACATATCTGTGAGCATGGGGTTAATACAACAATTATCAATGCCACATTTACATTATGTACTTCCTTGGAAGATGGAGGTGTTATTGGAGTTCACTCTGATAATTTAACGATTATAAATGCTACGTTCTTTGCAGGATTTGCTAAAGGCCGTGGTGGTGCAATTGCAGGAATTGGTGCAAATAATGCATTGATAACCAATGCCACATTCAAATATAGTGGAACCGGTGGTCATTCAGATGCAAGTGGTAATTCCCTTAACTATGGTGGTTCAATCTATTGGGAACACGGATATAACGTTACAGTTTCTAATGCATTCTTCTTTGAAAATAAGGCCGATAAGGATGGTGCATCTATTGCAATGAGGTACTGTGATAATATAACATTGTACAACTTGACACATTACGGTAACCTTGCAGACAATTACGGTGGAGCAATGTCAATTTTCAATTCAACCAATGTTTTAATTGAATTAAATAACATATCTTATATGGCAAGCGGATTTGGCGGTGGTGCACTATACTTATATAATGTAACTGCTAATATTAAGGATTCATCATTATATCACACATACCTTATTACTGCAACGGCTTTCGGTGGTGCAATTTATGCTAATGGTGAGGTAAATATTACCAATACTTCATTCATTGATTTTGATGCTACAAGTAAGGTTGGTGCTGCAATTTACTTTGAAAAAGGTAATTTCACTTTAAGTGGAGATTATTTCAATGGTGCAAATGCCTTATGGATTAATAAAGGTGCTAATGTAACTATATTAACTAATAATATCACTGGAGAAAGACCAACTAAGGATATAAACTATTTAAATAAACCGTATGATGTGGTAGAAAATCCTGTAAACTATGCTGTATGGAATAATGGTGACTTATCACTTGACAATAACACATTTGATTATGTGATATTTAACAACGGAACAATATGGACCAATACTACAACTTGGGTTCTTGATAATACTACCTGGAATGAGACTTGGGGTACATTTTTCACATTCTTTGGCAATATTACGGATGACAATAATAACACAATTATTTCCGTACATACATTTGATACCTGGAATGATGTTTTCCCAGATGCGCCACATTATCCAATGCCATACAATGCATTAGTGGATACTCTAATGTATTATCAAGGTAACTTTACAATATTTGGTCAAGATATCGGGCTTATGAAGAATACGGTTAAGAACGCTAGGGTCAATGTTAAAATGCCTACTAACATTACAGTAACTCACGGTGCTGAATATCTCGAAGATATTGAATTCAGTGTTAAAATATCCACTCCGGTTCAAAGTAACTATACCTTTGATACCAGTAAGTTAGTAATTAAAATCAATGACCAAGTAATTCCTAATGATCAAATAACATTCTATGGCAATGGTACTAAATGGAGTGTTGTTTATGCAAACTTCACCCAGCATCACATGAGAGTTGGAACTTATACAATAACTGCAGAATATCTGGGAGATGTTTTCCATGAAGCTTCTAAGAATGCAACTGATTTGGTTTTATTCTCACGTCCGATTTGGATTAAAGTTCATGCACAGGATATCTTCTATGGCCAAACACTTATTGTCAACATATCTTCCAATGCTACAAATACTGAAAACGGTAGGGTCAATATTACCATAGACGGTAAAACAGTAAGTCTTCCAGTACATCTTGAAGCAAATGGTACTGCCATATACAAGATACCGAATGAGTATTATGCTACACTGATAGAGCCTGGAGAGCATATTATTGGTGTAATATTCTATAATGGTACATATTATGCGGTCCAATCCAATTCATCTACTTTCAATGTATATAAGTTAGATACGCCGCTTGTTGTAAATGCAACAAACATTACATATGGTGAAAGTGAAAGAATTAACGTAACTGTCAATAAAACCGCTACTGGTTATATTGCAGTACGTATTGGAAATGATGTTTATGTTGCAGTTATTGACAGTAATGGAACTGCTAAATTTAACATTAGTGGATTGGCTGCCGGAAATTATACTGCTACTGTAACGTTCCCTGGTGATAATCACTTCAATAATATTTCAAAAACTGTTACATTTAAAGTAAATGCAACTACGGCATATACATTTGATGTAAAAGTTGATAATGTTGAATACGGAAAGAATGCTACTGTAAGGGTATTGGTTCCTACAAATGCTAAAGGAAATGTATCAATCTATGTTGATGGTGTTTTCAAAGGAAATGTAACTGTTGTAAACGGTACTGCCCAATTAGATGTTGGAATATTGCCTGGTGGAGAACATGTTGTAAATGCAACTTATAATGGGGACTCCACTTATGCCCGTAAGGATAAAAACAATACCAGATTCAATGTTACTGCAAATACCAGTTGGGACATGACCATAAAAGGTGACTATAAACCATATGGTGAAGATTCAGTAATTACAATTACAACAAAACCTTACAACTTACAAGTGCGAAATGTAAATATTACAATTGATAATGTTTCCCATATCGTTCCTTTGGATGTTAATGGTACTGCTACTTTAACTTTGAATAACATTTCAGCAGGTTCACACAATGCAACTGTAAGCTATATTGGTGATCCTAACTATTCAAATAAAACCAAAAAATTCTTCCCTAGCATTCCTAAAGCAACTCCTACACTTACCTTAACACAAAACGGCACTGATTTAACTGTCAGTGTAACTAGTGAAGCGGGTAATGTAACTGGTAATGTAACATTCCGTGTAAATAATGTGCTACATACCGTAGTTCTCGATGAGTTCGGAAATGCTACTTTATTTAATAATTTAACTCCTGGAAATAATTATGTAATTGTTACATATAACGGTAATGCCAACTATACTACTGCAGAAATAGCTGATGTTTACCATGTTGACAGATTCAATACTCAAATAATTGTAAATGCAACAAACATTACCTATGGTGAAAACGAAATAATTAATGTAACTGTTAATGAAGGCGCAACAGGTTTCATTGCAATAACTATTGCAGGCCAAATTTATGTTTCAGTCATTAACAATGGAGTTGCTAGGTTCAGCATTCCTGGTTTGGCTGCTGATAATTATACTGATGTTGTTGCAACATATTATCCGGACAATACTGACTTTGAAAGAAACTCTACTACATTTACATTTAGAGTTAATAGAACCAGTGACTATAAATTTGATATAAACGTTGAAAGTATGGAATACAAACAAAATGCTACTGTATGGGTAGAATTGGAAACTTCAGCTACTGGAAATGCATCAATTTATATCGATAATGAATTTAGAGGAAATGTAACTATTGTGAATGGTGAAGGCGTATTAAGAAATATCGCTGGATTAGTGGGTGGAGATCACACTCTAAAAGTAGCTTATCATGGTGACTCTACATATGCTCCTAGAAATGAAACAAAAACATTCAAGGTAAATCCAAATTCATCCTGGAGAGTGAGCATAACTGATGTTGACTACAGACCATATGGTGAAACTTCAACAATCAATGTAACAAACATTCCTTCAGATATTATAGGAACTACAATTGTCATACAGATTGATGGAGTTAACTATACCAGACCTATTGTTGATGGTAAAGCTACCTTAAGATTAAACAATCTTTCTGCAGGTTCACATGTTGGATATGTAATTTATTCAGGTGATGCTAATTATGGACCAATAAATCAAACATTCCGTCCTAGTATTTCTAAAGCAGAACCTACAATTACTTTAATACAAAATGGTACTGATGTAATTGCTACTGTCAGTGGCAATGCAACCGGTACTGTAACATTTACTGTAAATAATATAAGATACACGATAAATCTTGAAGGAAGAAATGCAACTCTAAGAAATAATTTAACTATAGGAAATAATTATGTCAGTGCTAAATATAATGGTGATCAGAATTATAGTAGTGTAGAGACGAATGATCTTTTCATTATTGGTAAAAACAATATAACTATTAGTGTTGATAATATTGTTACTCCAATTTATGTTGAAGGTCCTGTAACAATTACAGCTGAATTGAATGAGTCTGTCACTGGTGAAGTTGTATTTAACATTAACGGTATGAATTACACTGTTCCAATTAATAATGCCAATACTACTAGCTACACTTACACTCCAGTTAATAATGCTACTTTAACGGTTATTGCTACATTTAAAGGCAATGCTAACTATTACAGTAATTCATCAGAGGAAAGACAGTTTACTGTAAATAGAAATCCTACAACCACTCAAGTTGCTTTAGCTAAAGGCACTATTTTAGTTGGTGAGGATGCAGTTGTCACCATTACAATGGATCCTTCAATCAACACTACTGTGACTTTAAAAGTTGGAGATAGGACTTATAATGTTGCTGTTGTAAACGGTAAAGGTTATTATAATGTATCTGGTTTGGCTAATGATACTTATGATGTGAATGTAACATTTGCAGGCAATTACAAATATGTCGAATCAAATGATACAGTTAAATTATATGTAAATAAAATCACTGATTACAACATTGTAATTGATGCGGAAACTGTTATGGCTGGAGAATGGCAAATTATTAGAGTTATTTTCCCTAATGATGCAGTTGTAGATAATGCTAATTTAGTGTTTAAAGTTAATGGTACTCAATATCAACCAGATATTGATAATGGAATCGCATATTACAACTACACTGCTGTAAATAATGGATCATATGTTGTAAATGTAACTTACAGTGGGGACAATAAATACTTTGCTAAAAATAACACTAAAGAATTTATTGCTACTCCTTCTACTTTATATAATATTGCTTTAAGTAAGGTTGTTCGTCCTTATGGTGAAGACACAGTAATCACTGTTCAAATTCCTAAGGATGCTACTAAAAATGTTACTATTAGTGTTGACGGTATAGATTACTCACGTAAAGCTAACGCAGATGGTTATGCTACTTTAATATTAAATAACTTGTCTGCGGGTTCACACGTAGTTAATGCTACTTATCCTGGTGGTGATTTATACCCAGAAAAATCTAAAATAGATACATTTACAGTTGAAAAAGCAAAATCCAACATATCAGTTGAGTTCATAACTCCAATTTATGTCGGCGATAATGCTACAATTACCGTTACTATGGGTCAAGAAATTAACGGAACTGTAATCTTAAGTGACGGTAAGAATAACTACAGTGTAACCGTTACAAATGGTGCTGGAAGATATAATATTACTGGTTTAGCTAATGATACTTATAGCATTAAAGCAACATTTGAAGGTAATGAAAACTACACTGGAAATGTTTCTGAAATCAAAGATTTAAAAGTTAATAGAATAGCTACGGATATTAATGTAACTGTTGAAACTTCTGTAACTTACGGCAATAAAGCTGTATTTACTGTTGAGTTAAACGCTACTATTAATACTACTGCTATTGTAACTGTTGACGGTAAAAACTATACTGTTGTTTTAACCAATGGTGTAGGCAAATTAAATGTATCTGAATTAAATGTGAATAATTATAAAGTAAATGTAACCTATAAAGGTGACGGTAAATATATTGCTTCAAACAATACTACTGCATTTAATGTGGTTCCTGCTAATTTAGGCGCTAAGGTTGTTGCATTAAATGTAACTGTTCAAGATAAGACTCAATTCATAATTAATGTTACTGATGACTTTAAAGGAAAAGTTAAAATCACTGTTGAAGGTGATGAATTATACGATGGTACTCCTGCAAGTTTACTTAGCTTAGATAAATTGACTGCAGGTGCTAAAATAGCTATAGTTGAGTTCTATGGTGACAGTAATTATGTACAATCACCTTTAAGTGTTAATTTCAATGTATCAAGAGTTACTCCTACCATTAATGTAACTATTCGTGACGTGACTTATCCTGCCAATGCTACTGCTACCATTAATATTACAAATAAGGCTAATGGTACTGTTAACATTACTGTTGGTACTAAAGTCTTTAACGGAACTGTATTGAATGGTATTGCTAGTGTTAATTTAACTGATTTGGCTGCTGGTTTAAAAGATGCTGTTGTTGAATTCTTCACAAGTGATGATTACAACAATAATGCAACTTCATCTGCTAATTTTGTTGTTAATCAGAACGGTTCAAATGTTGATATTGGATATGAGCAAGTTTATAAAGTTGGCGATTCTATATCACTTACTTTCAAAACCGAAAATTCCACTGGTGATTTAACCATTTATCTTAATGGTAAATATAATAATGCATCTGAACATAATCCTGGAACTTTTGTATTAAATCTTGAGGAATTAGCTGAAGGTACTTACATTGTTAATGCTTATCTTGATGGTGATGAAAACTACACCGAATCCAATAGAACTGTAACATTCATAGTAGTTAAAAATGATATTACAATCAGTGTTAATGACACCACTGATCCTGCCACTATTGTTGCCGGCACTCCTGTAACATTTACTGCTAACTTGAATGAAACAGTTACTGGTGATGTGATATTCACTATTGGTGGTGCAAACTACACTGCACATGTAGATAATGCTAATAACGTTAGTTATACATACACTCCGGTTAATAATGCTACTATAACTGTTGTTGCTACATTTGTTGGTAATTCTATGTATAATAGCAAGGTATCTGATGAAAAAGAATTCGCAGTTAATAAGATAGCTTCTGATATTAATGTGGCTGTTAAAAATATAATTTATGGTGAAGTGGCTGTTATTACAGTTACTATGAATCCTTCTATCAACGCTTCTGTTGTTGTTAATGTTGGTGGTAAAAACTATACTGTTGCTTTGACTAACGGTGTAGGTAAATTAAATGTATCCGGATTAAATGCGGCCAAAAACTATAAGGTAAATGTAAATTACACTGGTGACAGCAGATACTCTGCATGTAATAATACTACTACATTCAATGTTAATAAAGCTGCTTTAAGTCCTAGTGTCATAGCATTAAATGTGACTGTTGAAGAATACCCTCAATTTGTCATTGATGTTCCTGATGACTTTACTGGACGTGTTGTGATTTCTGTTGATTCCGGTGCTTATTTATATAATGGACAGGTTACTGGAAATCTACTCACTTCCGAAAGAATATTGCCTGCTGGTGAATACTTTGCTAATGTCATATTCAGGGATGATGCCAATTATAATGAAAGCAAATTAGAAAACATTAAATTCACAGTTTCCAGAGTCACTCCTGAAATTAATGTAACCATTGATGATGTGACTTATCCGGGTAAAGCTGTTGCAGTTATTAAAATTACAAATAAGGCTACTGGTGATGTTAATGTCACTGTTGATGGTAAAGTATTCCCTGGACAAGTAACTGACGGTATTGGTAGAGTTGATTTAAAAGACTTGTCTGCAGGTAATAAAAATGCTAGCGTCGAGTTCATAGCTACTGATAAGTATAACAATAATGTAAATGCAACTTCCAGATTCATTATTTATCCAAATAATTCACTTATTAATATTAAGGATAATGCTGGTGTTTATAAAGTTGGTCAAGATGTAGACATTAAATTTATTGCTGTTAACTCTACTGGTGATATCACTATCTATATTAATGGTGAATATAATACTACATTAAGACATGGTATTGATGATGGTGTTAGCTGGAGTAATTTAACTGAAGGCGCTTATACTATTACTGCTGTTTTAGCCGGTGATCAAAACTACACTGGATACACTACTACCACTTCATTCAAAGTAGTCAGAAACAATGTAACAATCAGCGTTAATGAAACTACTCTTCCTTCCACTATTGTTGCTGGAAGCCCTGTAACATTCACTGCTAACTTGAATGCGTCTGTAACCGGTGATGTGATATTCACTATCAATGGTGCAAACTACACCGTACATGTTTCAGATGCTAAAGTTGCAACTTATGAATACACTCCAGTTAATAATGCTACAATAACTGTTGTTGCTACATATGCCGGTGACAATAAGTATAACAATAATGTCTCTACCCCAAAACACTTCAATGTTAACAGAATTTCCACTAGTGTTGAATTGATTGTTGATTCACCTATTATTGCTGGTGATGATGCGACAATTAGGGTTAATATGGATCCTGATATTAATGGTACTGTTGTATTGAATGTCAGCGGCAAGTATTATAATGTTGCTGTTGTAAATGGAGTTGGAACTTACACAGTCTCTAATTTGGCTAATGCTACTTACAATGTTACAGCAGTATTTGCCGGTGATGATAAATATGCCGGCAGTACTTCTGATACTGTACCTTTACTTGTTAATAAAGTTCGCACTAAATTATCCATAAGCATTGATAAAACTTCTATTAGTGTTGGTGATAAGGCTGTTATCAGTATTATCTTAAATCAATCTATTAATGCTGTTGTGACAGTTAAGGTTAATGGTCAAAATAATACTGTAGGTCTTGTCAACGGTAAAGGCAATTTCACGTTAAGTGATTTGGCTAATGGCACTTACAAAATTAATGCCGTCTTTGCGGGTGACGATAAATACGTTCAAAGCATTTCTGATCCAGTAACTTTAGAAGTTAATAAGATATCTACTGGAATTGCGGTAAGTGTCAGCCCTATTACTTATGGAGAAATTGCAGAAATTACAGTAGTTTTAAATAAAAATATCAATGACTCCGTAGTTGTAAATGTTGATGGTAAAAACTATACTGTCGCTCTTGTTAACGGTCAGGGCAAGTTAAATGTATCAGGATTGAATGCGGGCAGTTATGATGTTAACGTAACCTATGCTGGTGACAGCACATACTCTGCAAGTAAAAATGATACTGTCGCATTCACTGTTGATTCTGCTGATTTAACACCTGAAGTAACTGCTTTAAACGTTACTGTTTTAGACAATACTAAATTTATCATAAATGTGACTGATGACTTTAAAGGAAACGTTTCTATTAAAGTTGGAAATGATGTATTGTACAACGGCACTGTCAAAACAATAATCGACACTGCTAAATTGACTGCAGGTACTTACACTGCAAATGTAACTTTCTATGGCGATAGCAATTATAACAATAAACCTTTAACAGTTAGCTTTACTGTTTCAACAACAAACACTACAGTTAAAGTCAATATAACTGATGTGACCTATCCGGATGATCCGGTTGCAAAAGTAAACATTTCCAATAATGCAAACGGTACTGTAAACATTACTGTTGATGGCAAAAGCTTTGTTAAACCTATTGAAAACGGATATGTCCAAATCACATTAACTGATTTGGCTGCGGGCGTTAAAGTTGCTACTGTTAAATTCATCTCTTCAGATGGCTATAACGATAACATAACTATAAATCAGGTATTTGTGATAAATCAAGCTGATCCGGAATTTACAATCAGTGTTTCTGATGTAACTTATGACACTAATGTAACTGTTACTCATGAAACTTCTGCTAATGCGGGCAGTGTAACTTACACAATCTATGATAAGGATAATCATGTTGTTGCTAGTGGCGTTAAAGATATTAGTGAAGTATTCACTTATAAATTGGCTGCTGGTACTTATAGGGTAGTTGCCGAGTTCAGCAATGCTAATTACACTGATGCTAATGTTTCTGCAACTGTAAATGTTAATAAAGCTAACTCTGTTGTTGAAGTAACTGTTCCTGAGAATATTGATTATGGTGCTAATGCTACTGTGACTGTTGGCATTAATGCTACTGCTACTGGTGATATTGTCTTCTATGTTGACGGTGTGAAATACAATGAAACCAGAAATAACTTCAACATCACTGATTTAGCTGCTGGTAAACACAGTGTGATGGTTGTTTATGATGCGGATAATAACTTCACATCATATTCAAATAACTTTACTGTAAATGTGGCTAAGGTTGCTCCGGTAATTTCAATTTCTGATAATGCGACTAAATATCTTGAGAATGCTTCATTCACTATTAGTACTGATGTTCCTGGTTATTACACTTTA
>JAFZMD010000024.1 GCA_017553445.1 Methanobrevibacter sp.
AATCACCAGGACAAGCTTCTACACAAGTGTTACATCCAATACATTTAGCTGAATCAAAGGTGAATGAAGTAATTTCTTTAGAACGTTTGACAGGTACTTTTTCTGAAATGAAAATTGCATTCCAAGGACAGGTTTGTGAACATAATCCGCATCTGATACAATCATCATTTACAGTAACTGGGCTTCCAACTTCATCAAGAGTGATTGCGCTTACAGGACAGTCATCAACACAGGTTCCACATCCAACACAATCTTTGATGTAAACAGGGCCTTTACCTTTGAGATCTAAGTCGTATTCTGCAGGTTCTTTAACACCTGGAACACCAATTACATCAACTGGACAAATGTCAACACATTTTTGACACATTACACAGAATCCTTCAACTTCTTTTAATTTTTCACCAGTGACTTTAAGAGTTTCTTGTGGGCAGACTTCTTCACATTTACCACATGAATCACATAATATGGAGTTGAATACTAATCTTTTTTGGATTACACCATCAGCAATTTCGAAATCTTCTGCTTTTAGTGCACCGTTAGGACAAGCATCAGCACATTTAGGTTCTTCTCCACAAGTGTCACAGTGAATAATTGAGTCAGGTTTTACAGCAATAGCTGATGTAGGACAAGTACCTTCACAAGCGCCACATTTAATACAGCCATCTTCGTTAAATACTATCATTTTATAAAAACCCCCTTAAATCTAGAATTTTTTAATGAGGTTTCCTTCACTGTCTACAATATCTACTTCAGCTAATCTCATTTGACTATCCATTGAGTGGGTAGCACAAGATAAACATGGATCGTAAGCTCTGATAACCATTTCCATTAAGTTGAAGATTTTATCATCCACTTCTACACCAGGTTTGATGTAATCTAAAGCAACTTGGTGAATACCCATTTCCATAGCTGGGTTGTTTTGGATTGTAGCTACAATAATGTTAGCGTAATTACATAATCCGTTTTCATCAGATTCGTAATGGTGGATTAAAGTACCACGAGGAGCTTCTACAATACCTACACCTTTACCTTCAGTTCTTTCTAATTCATCTGGGAATTTTTTACCGGATAAATCTTCTTCTAATGCAGCTGCTGCACATTCAGCGGATGCTAATAATTCTATGAGTCTAGCATAGTTGAATAATAATGGTGCTTGAGCGTATCCAAATGCGTCACGGAAAGCGTTAAGTGCTTCTTGAGCAAGAGGTGCTTCTTTAGGCATTTGGTCACAAACATTGATCCTGGATAATGGTGCAACTCTGTAAATACCTTCAGGGTATCCCATGTCTTTAATGTATGGGAATTTTAACCAAGAGTAAGGTTTTACGTGTTCAGCAACATAGTCAGTGTACTCTTCGTTTCTGTATTCGAACATGTCGCTTCCATCTTTGTCTTTGAATCTGATGTTACCATTATATACATCCCAAGTTCCGTCAGGTTTTACGGTACCACAGTGTCTGGTGTCACCGAAGTTACCTAATGATGCGATTAAGTCAATGTTTTCTTCAAATACAGGAATAGCTAAGTCTAAAGTAGCTTGTGCTAATTCGACGTTTTGTTTAGCTCTTTCAAGTAAGTCTTTTTGAGTGTCAGCATCTAATTCGGTTGAGATACCACCAGGGGTGGATGAAGTAGGGTGAATAGGACGACCACCTATTTTTCTAACCATTTCTAAACCGTTTCTTCTGATGTTAATTGCTTGAAGTGCAATTTCAGGCATATCTTTAATAACTTGGAATACATTTCTTGTTTTTCTAGTTCCGTTAGGAATGATTAAATCTGGTGCTGCTAAGAAGTAAAAGTGGAGAGCGTGGGAGTGCATGTATGATCCCCAGTTCATAATTTCTCTCATTCTGTATGCAGTAGGTAAGATTTCATAATCGTCGAATCCGAAAATTTGGTCAACTGCTTTTGCAGCTGCTAAGTGGTGTTGTACATCACAAATACCACAGATCCTAGGTACGAGTCTTGGTAACTCTTCAACAGGACGACCAGTTAAGAATTTTTCGAATCCTCTGAATTCCATAACGTGTAATCTTGTTTCTTCTACATTTCCAGCATCGTCAAGACGTACTGTAATTTTTGCGTGTCCTTCAATACGAGTGACAGGCTCCATAGTAAGTTTAACCATTTTATTCTCCTCCTTTCTGCATTTTCATAGGTACTAATGCTGCAGGTAATGTGTAAGTGTAGAAAGTACCTACAATATCATCTAATTGATCAGCAACAGTTTCAGGGTCAACTGTTTTATCTTCTTGTACACCGTAGTCAGATGCAATCGCACTGATCATTTTTGCACCTTGGTCTAATACTTTTGCAGTAGGACCGTAACATCCTCTACATTGGATAGCAATGGAAGGACATTCTGCACCACATAATGATACGGTTGCAGGACCCATACATACTAAACCTTGGGAAATTAAACATAAATCAGGTTCTGGAGCACCTAATTCAAATTGTCTTTTAATGAAGTCCATAGCTAAACCTGCAGGTGGTTTTTCTCTAGGACATACTTCACAAAGGTTAGTGGAAGGTAATTCGATTGTGTCGCCTCTTAATAATGCTAAAACAGCTTCTGCTACAACATCAGAACGAGGTGGGCAACCTGGAATCATTAAGTCAATATCCATAACTTCACCGATAGGTCTTACTCTGCTTTCGAGGTGAGGTACCTCTTCGTTAGGAATAATTCCTTCAGGGTTTACAGTAGATACGGAATTAATGTATCCTTCTTCTTCTAATTCTTCAACAGTCCATAAGTTTCCGAGACCTGGAATACCACCGTAACAAGCACAGGTTCCGTAAGCGATAACCATGTTAGCTTTTTCATTTAACATTTCAGCTAATTCTCTGTTTTCGTCGTTTCTTACCCCACCTTCGACAATGATAATGTCTAATTCAGGTACTTCATCATATTTAGTATCCATGAGTACAGGGGAAAATTCGAAATCTGCAAATTCCATTACATCAATTAAAGATTCGTGGAAATCCGCAATGGATAAGTGGCAACCGGAACATCCGCTAAACCACATAGTTCCTATTTTAACTTTATCTGCCATATTCATTCCTCCAATCTATTCCTCAGCATCTAATTGTTGTTTTAATGGAGCTGGACCTAATTCTTTGATTCTGTTAACCATCATTTTAACAGATTGTGAGAATTTTTCACCTTCGGATGCAGAAATCCAATCGTGGTGAACTCTTTCTTTTCCAATTCCCATATCTTCAACTAATTTATAAATTAATCTCATTCTACGATCTAATTTGTAGTTACCAGCATCATAGTGGCAGTCACCCATGTGACATCCAGCTACAAATACACCATCAGCACCTTCTTTAAATGCTTTTAAAACAAATTGTGGATCAATTCTTCCAGAACACATTACACGAATAACTCTAATATTCGGTGGGTATTGCATCCTTGCAGTACCAGCTGTGTCTGCTCCTCCATAGGAACACCAGTTGCAACAAAACATTACAATTTTTACATCATCAGCCATAGAGTTTCTCCTCCTCTATAAATATTTTTCCGTTTTTTAGAAAAGCTTGCGCCCTTCTAAATCCAATTTTAAAGTTTTTTAAAAAATTTTAAAATTTCTTTTTAAGGAATACTGTTTAGGTATGCCTTAAAAACACAATTTCTGTACGTAATGAGCTAGCTCAGCATTACATTATGTACTGATTAATATATTTCATTTATAATTAATATAAAGGTTACTTAGAAACTAAAGTCAAAAGATTTATATACTATAAAACGGGGCTTTAGAAAAATAAATATTAGATTAAAAATAGGAAAAAAAAGAAAAATTAGATGGAATTACATTCCATCAAGAGTCATATCAATCATATTTTGAGTATGCTGTGCTAATTCGTCAGGAAGTCCGGTAATATCCATGTTTAAAAATCCTCTCACAATCATGGATTCCGCATCCTCTTCAGCAATACCTCTTGAAGTTAAGTAGTTAATCTCATCTTCTGAAATTTTACCCACTGCCGCTTCGTGAGACATTTCCAAGTTAGCAGAACTAGCTTCAAGTTCCGGAACTGCATAAATAAAACTGTCATCAGATAAAACTAACCCGTGACATTCTAAATGTCCTTTTACAGTAGGCACATTACCTGCCAAGTGCCCTCTGGCATAAATTTGAGATTCATCTTGGGCAACAGCTCTTGAAATAACTTCTCCTCTTGCACCTTCTCCATTAAGTATGACTCTAGATCCCATATCAATAATAGAATCTTTCACTCCGCCCTGAATACTTTGGAAGATTGCTCTTGAGTTTTTACCATTACAATATGCAGTAGGGTAAGATTGTAAAGAACGTACAGGGCTAGCTAAAATATAATTGTTAATATAGGTAGCATTATCTCCAATATGGATAGAAGTTCTTGGACGAACTTCAACTTGTTCTGCCCAATTATGAACCATTGTAAAAGTGATTTTTGAACCTGGTTTCAAATATATTTCAGAAACTCCCACATGCATTGCAGAGGATATGTCATCACCGGTGGCACAACCTGTAATCAGATGCAATTCTGAATTTTCTTCAGCGATAATGATGTTATGAGCAGTTTGTAAAACAGACTCGTCGCTAATGAACATGCACGCTTGAACTGGAAATACTTCTTTAGTGCCCGGAAGTGATCTGACAAAATATCCGCTATTGATTCCATCTTTTTCCTCACGTAATGCTGCTTTAGCTGTGTATTTATCAGTATCCGGCTTTACGATATTCCAAACATAATCTTCCAACCAACTGTACTTATCTAATGCAACACCAATATTCATTAATTCGATAGAATCAGAAATTGAGTTATTTGTAAAAATATTAGTTTGGTCAACTTGTAAAAATGAACCTGCCCTGTTTTCTTCTTTAGCATCCACTCCCACTTTTAAAAAGGATTCTTTAGTTTCTTTGCTTAAATCATCCAAATCATCAATCAAATCTAAAGCGTTAATAGGTTCATCAGTAAAGTTTTCTAATTCAATGTCTACTCCAAGAGCAGCTTTCTTATCTTTTGCTTTTTCAGCATCACTGTAAACATTGCGCACACTCAACACATCCATTAAAACCATTTTTTCTAATATCTTCTAAAATTTCAGTAGGATTACCAGAACAAGAAATTACCCCATCGATTAAAACATGCGCTTTATCTGCACTTACAAAGTTTAAAATGTAACCTAAATGAGTAATCAAAAGCCCGCTTCTCTTTCTTGCACCCTGTGGTTTATCCTTATCCAATAAAGTACCTATTTCAGAAGCCAATAATTCAACATTTTCAATATCTACACCAGAATCCGGTTCATCAAACATAGTAAAATCAGGCATTTGTGCTAATAATTGCAAGATTTCAGAACGTTTTACTTCCCCACCAGAAAATCCTAAATTAACATCCCTATCTAAAAATTCATCACTAAACTTAAGTTGTTTAGCTAAATCTTGCATTCTAGGACTTAATTCATCATTTACATCTTGGTTGGATATAATCTTTAATAAATCTCCAACTGAAACTCCCCTAATCGCTGGAGGTGTTTGAAAACTTACGCCTATTCCTAATTTAACTCTTTCTGCAGTAGATAACTCCGCAATATCTTGACCTTTAAATTTAATAGTACCATTAACAACATTATAATTTGGAAAACCTAATATGGTTAAAAATAAAGTACTTTTACCGGCACCATTAGGCCCTAATAGAACATGAGTTTCCCCTTCAGCAATTGAAAGATTGATATCTTTTAGAACTCTTTTTCCTGATACCTCAACCGCTAAATTTTCTATTTCAAGCAACATATAATCACCTATGATAAATATGAATTTATTTTTATAATAATATAATTATGATTTATTAAATATAAATAGTTAACAATTGTTTTAATAGAAAAACAATTTTTTAAAAGAATAAATAAAAAAAGAGAATAACTGAAATTATTCAGTTACAATAATAAATTCGCCAACTTTTTCAACTTTAGCGAAAGGAACTAATAACAAGTCACCATTTCTTTTAGCACCTTTAACATGAATATTACGGTCACTTTCAACTCTGATTGCAATATCCACGATTTTACCAGTTTTTTCGTTGATGATTAATTCATCAAGCACACCAAGAATACGTGCATTGTTGGTAGCTACTTGATAGTTTTTGATTTCACTCCATAATTTTTCTTCTCTTCTAGGAATTTGTTTATTTTCCATTAAATCACCTGATAAAAATTAAAT
>JAFZMD010000025.1 GCA_017553445.1 Methanobrevibacter sp.
GGTAACCATGGTTAAGGTTAAACTTAACGGCATGTCGGTACCTAAACTAATTTCGGCTTCCTCTGAAAATTTATCTGCCTTAAGCATTTCCCTAATTTTATCTAAGGAAAATAAAGCCTTTTCATGCTCTTTAATATTTTCGCCGTGAAGATATTTGATGCTTGCATCACCGAATTCACCGTCAGCGGATGCAATGAAGTAATCTTCATCGACTTCCAAAGCAATTTTATCTGAAAATATTTCTATATCGTTGATTGAATCTTTTAAGATAGAGAAACGAACTTTAAATGATGTAGGATGATTAATTTGAGGAGGAGTAGGGTTATCATACTCAATATCAATTAATCTTATTTTAAATGTTCTTGTAGCGTCTCCTTCAAAAGTAATGATGAAATTACCTTCGTCCACAGACATTAAAACTCTATCCTGAGATTTGGCCCTTTTAAGAACTCTCATGAATTCATCAGTATCAATGTTGATTTTTTCAGGAACATCACATATGTATTCATCAAATAAACTTGCTTTCAATTCTAAGTGAACAAAAGTTATGTGACTACGGTCTAAGGCATCTAATCTCATACCTTCACTGTCAGTTTGGATTTGAACTTCATCAACAATTGATGAAATTGCATCAAAACTGGTTTTTAAAATACTAGAATCACTTAATTCAGCTTTAAACATAAATAATCCTCTATTTTTAATCTTTTGTAATATTATATATTATGTTAATTATGTTTAATAAATATTTCTTATTTGATACAAGCATTTTTCATATCGGCCACATATTCCTTTAATGCTTCAGTAGCATTTTCACCATGCTCTTCTATGATTTTAACAATTGCACTTCCAACAATTACACCATCAGCAATTTTAGATATCTTAGTTGCCTGCTCAGGAGTGTTGATTCCAAATCCAACAGCCAACGGCAAATCAGTGACATCACGGATGTCGGAAATGATTGCATCCAAATCTGTCTTTATCTCTGAACGCATTCCGGTAACCCCCAATGATGAAACAACATATATAAAACCTGTTGCCTCACTGGCTATCTTCTGTATTCTTTGCTTGGAGGTCGGTGCGATAAGAGAAATAACGTCAACACCATTTTTTGAAGCGATATCAGCGATTTCTCCCTTTTCTTCATAAGGCAAGTCAGGTGAGATGATTCCGTCTATGCCGTATTCGCTGCATTTTTTAAAGAACTCTTCATAACCGTAGAAAAATACTGGATTGATGTAAGTTAAAAATACCAATGGAACGTCTGTTTTTTGACGAACTGCCTTAACTATTTCAAAAACATCATCGGTCGTTGTATTATGCTTTAGGGCACGCACATTGGCATCCTGAATTACAACTCCTTCAGCCATAGGATCAGAGAATGGAATTCCAATCTCAATTAAATCACAGCCTGCCTCTTCCATAGCTAAAATATATTCTACAGTCTTTTCAATGGTCGGGTCTCCTGCAGTCAGAAATCCGATGAAGGCTGTTCCGTTTTTAAATGCATTTGGTATTCTACTCATTCAAATCAACTCCCCTGTACTCTGCTATAGATTTAACGTCTTTATCTCCCCTTCCGGACAGACAAATAATTATAATATCCTCCTTATCCATTTCAGGTGCGATTTTCATTGCGTGGGCCACTGCATGAGAGCTTTCAATCGCAGGAATTATTCCTTCCATTCTGGACAAGTATTCAAATGCCTCCACAGCTTCCTCATCATTGATTGGAACATACTGTGCTCTTCCGCTGTCCCTTAAATATGCATGTTCGGGACCTACTCCCGGATAGTCAAGGCCTGCAGATATTGAATAAACCGGAGCAATCTGTCCGTAATCTCCCTGATTGAAAATTGATTTCATTCCGTGAAATATTCCGATTTTACCGTTTGTCAATGCTGCTGCATTGTATGGGGTGTCAATACCTTTTCCTCCGGCTTCACAACCTATTAATTGCACTTCCTCATCATCAATGAAATTATAGAATGCACCCATCGCATTACTACCCCCACCGACACATGCCAGTACCGCTGTCGGCAGTTTTCCTTCTTTTTCAAGGATTTGTTCACGTGCTTCGGCACTGATTACTGCCTGGAAATCCCTGACCATTTGAGGAAACGGATGTGGACCCATAGTTGATCCTATCACATAATTTGTAGTACCGACATTTGCAATCCAATCTCTGAATGCATCATTGACTGCATCCTTTAGAGTTTGAGTTCCTGATTTGACTGAATGCACCTGAGCTCCCAGCAATTCCATACGGTAAACGTTTAATGCCTGCCTTTTCGTGTCGACTTCACCCATGAACACTTCACATTCCATATCAAGAAGTGCCGCTGCGGTTGCTGTTGCAACACCGTGCTGGCCTGCACCTGTTTCTGCAATCACCCTAGTTTTACCCATTTTTTTAGCAAGCAAAACCTGTCCTAAAACGTTATTGATTTTATGTGCTCCTGTGTGGTTTAAATCTTCTCTTTTAAGGTATATTTTTGCCCCACCAAGATCTTCTGTCATTCTTTTTGCATAGTATAATAAGGATGGTCTTCCTGCATATTCCTTCAATAAGGTATTTAACTCTTCAACAAATTCAGAATCATTCATGTAATGGTTGTACTGCTCTTCCAGATAAATCAATTCGTTCATCAATGTTTCTGATATGTATTGACCACCATATTCTCCGTATCTTCCATTAGTCATTTACTGCCTCCATGACCTTTTTGATTTTTAATTCATCTTTATAACCGTCAGTTTCTACGCTGCTGCTTAAGTCAACAGCATAAGGGTCGAATTCTTCTATGGCCTCAGCAATATTTTCCGCATTCAATCCTCCGGCCAAAAAGAATTCTTTATTTAAATCTTTTCTTATCAGTCGCCAGTCAAAGGTTTTTCCACTGCCTTTTCCGCTGTCAAGCAAGAGGTAATCTGCAAGTGAATTGTCATATTCCTTCAAATCCTTTTCATCCGACATTTCAATTGCATTGATTATTTCCAGTTGATAGTTAGATTTTTGCTTTAATCTCTTAATATAGTCTTCATCTTCCAAGCCGTGCAGCTGTGCAATATCGATTGTTCCATCTTCATATAATCTGATGATTTCATCAATGTCTTCATCGACAAAAACACCTACGGATTTTATGGAAGAATCCAAATTCTGCTTCATTTCACTAGCTAAATCATGTGTAACTTTTCTTTTGGAATCTGCAAATACAAAGCCAACATAATCGGGTTTATATTTATTTGCAATTTCAATGTCTTCCAATCTCTTCAATCCACAGATTTTAATTTTAGCCATTTTTCAACTCCGAAATCATAGCCTTCTTATCATCACTTTTCATTAAAGTTTCGCCTATTAAAACTGCATCAACATTATTTTCTTTTAATCTGGCGACATCTTCTTTTGTTTTAATGCCACTTTCCGATATAAATACAACATCCTCACCGACACATCTACGTAGACTGATACTATTTTCAATGTCTACACTGAAATCCCTTAAGTCACGGTTATTGACACCGATTATTTCAGCACCAACGGTAAGGGCTTTCATGATTTCATCCCCGTCATGAACCTCAACAATTGCGGAGAGACCTAAAGAATGTGCCAAGTCCAGATATTTCCTTAAGCTGACGATATCCAAAATGGCTACGATTAACAAAACTGCAGAGGCGCCCAGATACTTGGCCTGATAAATCATATACTCGTCAATTACAAAATCCTTTCTCAAAATTGGAATTGAAACGTTTTGAGCAATTTCTTTTAAGTAATCGTCATCCCCCTTAAAAAAATAGGGTTCCGTCAGAACAGATATTGCTGATGCTCCGGCCTCTTCATAATCCTTAGCAATCTGCACGTAATCAAAATCATCGGCAATCATGCCTTTTGAAGGAGATGCCTTTTTGACTTCTGCAATGATAGAGATGTCATCACTTTGAAGTGCCTTTTTAAAAGGAAAATCATCATTGATTTCAATACAGGAAATTTCCCTTTTCAAATCATCTAGAGAAATGATGGATTTTTCAAGTTCAATACGTTCTTTTGTCTTTTCAACTATTTCATCTAACATAAAAATCAACTGTTTGTAAACTCAATAAATTTTTCAAGCTGCTCTAATGCCTTTCCGGAATCAATTATTTCCTCTGCAAGCTTTACGCCGTCACTAATTGATTCGACAACGTCTGCAACATACAATCCTGCAGCAGAATTTAAAACAACAGCATTTCTTTTAGGTCCTTTCTGACCTTTAAGAATATCCAATGTAATTTTAGCATTTTCTTTAGGATCTCCTCCAACCAAATCCTCTTTGGAGCATTTATCAAAACCAAAATCGCCAGGATCTATTTCATATGATTTGGTTACACCGTCCTTAATCTCACAGACACAGGTCTTATCACTAGCAGATATTTCATCCATTCCATCGGTACCGTAAACAGACAATGCTGATTTTACACCAAGATTATTTAATACTTTTGCCAAAGGTTCTACTAATTCTTTATCATAAACCCCTAAAACCTGCATTGTTGCACCTGCAGGGTTGGTTAAAGGGCCAAGGATATTAAAGATTGTTCTTATTGCGAGTTCCTTTCTGACGCTTGCAACATATTTCATTGCTATGTGATAATTTTGAGCAAAGAGGAAACAGATATTATTCTCTTTCAGGCACTGCAAACTTTTTTCAGGTTCAATCTGTATATTAACACCCAGCTCTTCCAATACGTCTGCAGCACCACATTTGCTTGATGCGGACCTGTTTCCATGCTTTGCAACAGGAACTCCTGCCGCTGAAATTACAATGGAAGAAGTTGTTGAAATGTTAAATGTATTGGATCCATCTCCGCCGGTCCCTACAATTTCTAAAGCTTCAACATCATTCAACAATCTGACGCAATGGCTTCTCATGGCCTCTGCTGAAGCGGTGATTTCTTCTATAGTCTCTCCTTTCATGGCCATTGCAGTTAAATATGAACTCATTTGAACTTCACTGGCTTCACCACTCATTATTTCATCCATTGTCTGATACGCTTCATCATAAGTTAAGTCTTCTTTTTTTGAAACCTTTAAAATAGCTTCCCTAATCATTTAAATTCCCTCACAAAAGTTTTTAATTATCGTTAAACCATCCGGCGTTAAAATTGATTCAGGATGGAACTGTAATCCATAAACATCATATTCCTTATGCCTGACTGCCATTATCTCATCATCATCACATGATTTTGAAATGATTTTTAAATCTTCAGGCAGACTATCCCCAATCAGGCTTAATGAATGGTAACGGCCTACACTGATTTTTGAATCCAATCCCTTAAAAATCGGATCATCATTCAATTCAATGACTGAAGACTTGCCGTGCATTAACCTTTTAGCATAAGAAACTACACCACCAAAAGCGACGCATATTGACTGATGGCCCAGACAAACTCCCAAAATTGGAATTTTGCCTGCAAATTCTTTTACGATATCCACACACATCCCTGCATTTTCAGGTTTTCCAGGACCCGGTGACAAGATGATGGCTTCGGGATTCAGTTCATAAATCTCATCCAAAGTAATTTTATCGTTTCTTGAAACCTTGATGTCAGGTGTAATCTCACCAATCAATTGATACAAGTTATATGAAAAACTGTCATAGTTATCTATTAAAAGAATCATTCTAATCCCCCGTCTGCAGTTTTTAATGCATTGATTACAGCTGCCGCCTTGTTCATGGATTCGTCAAACTCGGTATCAGGAACGCTGTCTACAACAATTCCCGCACCTGACCTGATGAATACCTTATTATTACGGGCAAAGGCAATTCTTATTGAAATGCATGTATCCAGATTTCCGCTCAAGTCAACATATCCGATTGCTCCCCCATAGATTCCACGCTTGTTGTCTTCAAGTTCATTGATGATTTCACAAGCCCTGATTTTCGGAGCGCCTGACAATGTTCCTGCAGGCAGAATTGAGTCTAAAGCAACTAAAGAATCCAAATCCTTTCTTAAATTTCCAGTAACTGTAGAACCTATATGCATCACATGGGAAAATCTCTCGATTGACATATATTTTTCAACAGCAACAGAACCGATTTCCGCAATCCTTCCGATATCATTGCGCCCCAAATCAACAAGCATGTTATGCTCGGCCAGCTCCTTTTCATCAGCCAGCAATTCCTTTTCCAATTCCAAATCTTCCTCAGGAGTTTTTCCTCTAGGTCTTGTTCCTGCAAGAGGAAAAGTATACAGTTTACCGTTGTTTACTTTAACAAGAGTTTCTGGAGAAGCACCGGCAATTTCTATGTCATTGCTTGAAAAGTAAAACATATAAGGAGAGGGGTTTGTAGTTCTTAAAACCCTATATGTATCAAATAAGCTTCCTTCAATTTCGGCTTCGATTCTGTTGGAGAGAACAACCTGGAAAATGTCTCCCTGACGAATATATTCCTTTGCTTTTATAATCATTTCACCATATTCTTCACGGGAAAATACTGGTTTGAAATCAGATTTTAATTTTAAAGGCTGAATTTCTGCTTTCTTGCCGTTGATGATTAAATCGGCGATTTCCTTTAATTCATCACATGCTTTATTATAATTATTTTCCAAATCATCGGTTTTCATATTTACGATGACAATTATTTTCTGGCGGAAATTGTCAAAGGCTATTACCTTATCAAAAAGCATTATGTCGATGTCTTTGAACTGATCCTGGTTTTCAGCATCCAATTTCAATGAAGGCTCCGAATATTTAATGTAGTCATAGGCAAAATAACCTACAAAACCTCCGGTAAATGGAGGCATGCTTTCCAGCTTTGGAGATTTATTCCTTTTAATTAAGCCCCTTATTATCTCACTCGGATTATCAGTTTCAATGGTTACAACTTCATCATTAAGTTTATTAAATTCACAATCACCTTTAATCTGAACAACATTATTCTGGCAAGTGAATTCGAGCAACGGATCAAATCCCAGAAAGCTGTATCTTCCCCAATTTTCAGCATCTTCAATACTTTCCAACATATAACAATGATTACTTATTCCTTTTAAAATTCTCAATACCTCTATTGGAGTAGCTATATCTGAAAATAATTCATAAGCTACAGGTATTCTCTTATACTGTTCGTCTTTAGCAATTTCTTTTATATCTTCTAAACTTGGGGAAAACATTTTATCACTTATCTTTTTGTATATAATTATTAGAATAATGTACTATTTAAAACCTTGTAGTACTTTTTTGTACATTATAAACTGGTCAATAACTAAAAAATTTTGAAAAGAAAAAATCAACCCATTTAAAAAAAAAATAATTGAAGGGGTTGTTAAGGCCCCTAAGATACTATAGTAATTTTATTTGCAATATTTACACCATTATAACTTGACGTTATGATGTATTCGCCGACAGGCAAATTAATATTTAATTTTGCTTGACCGGAACTGTCAGTTGATCTGTAGTATAAAACACCATTGATGTTGAATTGAAGTTTCTGTTCTGCATAAGGTTTGCCCTGACCGTCAAGAAGTGTTGCAACAAATTGAGAACTGCTATTATATTTCAGTGTTGTATCTTCTGCAGACAAAACAGGAAGTACTGTAATGTTGTTTGCAACCTTAAATCCATTGTATTCTGCAGTAATTACATAATCACCAGGAATTAAGTTAATGGATAATGTTGCAATACCTGATTCGTTGGTTTGGCGAGTGTAGAATACTCCATTGATGTTGAATGTGACATTTACGCCCGCACCAACAGGATTGCCGTTATCATCCAATACTTTAACAGTATATTGAGTTCCATTTTTGTAGTATTTGGTAATATCCCTGTTTTCAACAATAGTAGGTAAGACAGTGATGTTGTTAGCTGCCATTTCACCATTTACAGGATTTATTGCAGTTATTATATATTCACCAGCCGGCAAGTTAATGTTTAATCTTGCTAAACCTTCATCACCAGACACTTTACGTTCATACATTACACCGTTGATGTTGAATTTAACAGTTGTTCCATTAGCCAAGTATTTACCTTCAGTGTCTATGAAAGTTGCATAGTACTGGGTGCCGTTTCTATACATTTTCACGACATCAGTACCATTGACTGTTGATAAAACTGTGACAACTGATTTTACAGATTGATTGTCGACTGTTACGGTTACATTATAAGTATTGCTTGGCAATCCTATTGCCATGCTTGCAGTACCGTTTTCATCCGTAGTTCTATTGTAGTTTCTACCATTAATGTTGATTATAACTGTTTTATTTGCTAAAGGATTGCCTTCATAATCTGTTACGGTTACAACAAATCTTTCAGGTCCTTTGTAGTATTTAGTTACATCAGGAGCAATAATAATATCTGAAGTATCTTCATTTACCGTGACATTAATTTCTTTAGTATTTGGATCATACTTATCATCACCGGAGTAAGTTACAGGAACTGTGTAATTGCCTACATGCAAATCAGGAACAGTAATGGTAGCAGTACCGTTTACAACATCAGAAGTGAAGTTTACACCATCAACAGTAGCAGTAACATTACCAGTAGCATCACCAGGCAACTCCACATTAACTGTGAGATTTTCACCTTCAGTTATGTCGTCTGCCGTGACATTCATTGTTGCATTTAAAATATTTGTTAAGCAAATAGTGTCGTATGCATTTTCAAATTTACCGGTTATGCTTGCATTTCCTTTTTTGGAAGGAGCATATAATACTTCTTCATTGATTAATGCTGTGGTTTGATTCAATGTGCCAAGTGTTGAGGATAAATCCAAAATTATATCCATTGAACCATCATAATCGCCTGTTTTATTTGAAGTTTCATTGTATGATTCCAATTTAAAAGTAATTGCTGAAGTTGAATCCATCGAATCTTCACAAGGATTTGATGTGGCATTCAAGAATAACCAATTATCCATGTCGACATTAACTGCTTCAGGTTTGTCATTGTAATTTGTAGCGTTGTTTCCAAACCAGTTATTAACGGATTGAAGTTTTCCTGATTCAACAGATAGAATATTGATATCATTATTTATAAAAATGGAATCATGAACAATATTATCCCCATTAGCTTCAATTATATGAATAACTTCATTTCCTGTGTTATTTATATATTTTCCGGACAAATCAACACCATTTACATCACTAAAGTAGATTGCACTGCCGTTTCTTGCTGAATTATTTATGAAAATACCTTCGATAGAACTGCTGTTTACAGATTTTTTAAAGTACAATGCTCCCCCGATACTGGTATTGCGGGTAATATTCTCCAAGGATCCGTCAGGCCTTATTACAGTAATGGTGGAACTCCTATTCAAACATGAATTGTTAATAAACTCACCAGAAATTGTTGAATTATTAACAGAATCTCTAAAGTATAATGCTCCTCCAGCGTAATTGACCTTGTTTCCTGAAAATTCACCGGAAATAGTGGAATCTGTGACATTATTAAATATCGCAACACCACCCCATGCTCCAGTGTTATTAATAAAATCACCCGCAAATGTACAGTTATTCATATCCCCATAAACATAAAGGGCACCGCCCCAAGTTCCAGTGTTATTAATAAAATCCGCCAGAACAAAGACATTAGTCATATTACCATAAACCTCAATCGCACCGGCATTCCACAAAGCAGTATTGTTTATGAATTCCCCTAAAATAGTTGAATTTTCAAGGTTTTTAGTGAAATAAATTGTACCTCCATCACCAAAACCATATTCATATGATGAAACAGAGTTTAATGCAAAAAAGCCACCAATAGAACAATTCAAAACATCTTCCATGAAATAAATTGCACCACCTTTACCGGCAGTATTATTTATGAAAATACCGTTTATAGTACTATCAGTGAAATTAGCTTTAAAGAAAAGAGCACCACCATTTTGCTCCACTACTTTATTATCTGTGTACACACCACCTATAGTTGAATTCACCACATTTCCTTTAAAATAATGAGTACCACCAAGATTTTCGGCAGTGTTATTAATATAAAGTCCCGTGAAAGTACAGTTTACAACATCATGAAATATAGAAACACCACCATATAAAGCGGAGTTATTTCTATAAACACCATCAATAATACAGTTTTTAGCTTCATCCATTACGTAAAATAATCCTCCAAACTGTGACTTACCATTAGCAGTATAAGTACCATTGAAAATACAATCTTGAGCACCTGTACCCATATAAAATATGCTACCTTCATTAAATCCTTGGTTTTTATCAAACACCCCATCAATAGTACAATTAATTACATCATTGGCAAAGTAAAATACACCAGCATTTTCAAATACATAATTTTCTTTGTATGTACCATTGAACTTACAATTTGAAACGTTACCCAAGAAATAGAATGCACCGCCATCTTGAATTACATTATTAATATAGGTACCATTGAAAGTACAATCAGACACATTGCTTAAAAAGGCAATCGGACTGTCTATCCAAGTAATATGTTCCACATTTAAAGGTGAAACTGGGATGTCTCCCTGATAACCATCAACATACATATTAAAATCACAATCGGTTACTTCTCCATTAAATACAAATGAATCATCTGCAAAATATTTAAAAGCAGAACATTGGAAAGTAGTATTTTTAACATCTTTATCAATATATATGGCACCGCTACGACCCTCTACTGCAACATTTCCTGAAAAATTACATGCAAAAGAAGAGTCAACAACAGTGTCATTAAAACATAATGCACCACCATCACCAGATACAGAGTTATTACTGAAACTTCCATTAAAAGTACAGTTGTCAACCATGCCTAAAACGTAAATTGTACCGCTGCCCTCTGCTGAATTGTTTACGAAAATACCATTTATAGTACTATCAGTGAAATTAGCTTTAAAGAAAAGAGCACCACCATTTTGCTCCACTACTTTATTATCTGTGTACACACCACCTATAGTTGAATTCGCCACATTTCCTTTAAAATAATGGGTACCGCCAAGATTTTCGGCAGTGTTATTAATATAAAGTCCCGTGAAAGTACAGTTTACAGCACCATTAACTATAGAAACTCCACCGTATGATCCATTGTTATTCCTATAAACACCATCAAAAATACTGTTTTGAGCCCCATCCATTATGTAAAATAATCCTCCATATTGTGCCCGGCAATTATCATAAGTACCGTTAAAAATACAATCTTGAGCATCTGCATCCATATAAACTGCACTGCCGTCAACCTGTGCAATGTTATTTTCAAACACCCCATCAATAGTACAGTTAATTACAGAATTGGTAAAGTAAAATACACCACCATTCTCAAATGCGAAATTATTTATGTATGTACCGTTAAACTTACAATTTGAAACATTACCCCAGAAATAGAATACACCACCATTTTGAGCCACATTATTAATATAGGTACCGTTGAAAGTACAATCATGCACATTTCTTAAAAAGCAAAGTGGATTGGCTCCGCCAAAATCAGTAATCTTCATATTAAAATCACAATCGCTTACCTCACCATTAAATGCAAATGAACCAGTAGTTACTATATCTTCAACGGAGGAGCATTGAAATGTAGTATTCTTAACATTTTTATTAATATATATGGAAGTACCAAAATTAGATGCAAAATTACCTGAAAAATTACATGCAAAAGAAGAATCAACTACAGTATCATTAAAGCATAATGAACCTCCGTCATCATGTACGGTGTTATTAATGAAACTTCCTCCGAATATACAGTTACTAACCATGCCTGAAAAGTAAATTGCACCTCCTTTACCATAACAATCAAAATCATTTTCAATATATATGGTATTATTAATGAAGCTTCCATCAAAAATACAGTTATCAACCGTGTCTGCAAAGTAAATTGCACCCCCTTTAGCATAAAATACAGAATCATTGGTATCATTGCGCAAATAATTGTCTATAAAGGTTCCATTAAAAATTGAATGGGCAATTGCATTTTTAAAGTAAATTGCGCCACCATACCTGCTTTTTCCATTTTTAAATGTTATTCCAGTAATATTGAAACTATTTGCATCAACATTAAATATTCTGCTATTTTGTTCAGCATCAAATATTACATCACCTAATGTCCAATTAACAATATTTAAAGCAGTTTTAATAGTTAAATTGACATTTTCACCAGCACCAGCATAAATTCCCGGTGCAATCATTATAGTATCTCCATCCTTTACATCAGCGTTATCTACAACCTCATTAAATGTTTTGTAAGGATTTTCCTGTGATCCATTACCTGAAGCTGAAACACTTCCATTAACATACCAGATTGAACTTTCTGAAGACAACATGCCATTATCATCTGCAACAATTATGGAATCATCCAAATTATCATTTAAAGATGAAGCCAACATATTTTCTTCATCAACTAAAAAAACATCGTTGTTATTATCTTCTGGGATTGTGATGTTATCAATATCACTAGCACCTGCAGTGGAAATTGATAATGAAATTAAAACCAGAAGAAATAGAATAATTAATTTTGATTTCATTTACCCACATCCAAAAATTACTATGTTTTAAACAAATAAAAACATTTTCATTACCATTAATGAAATTAATAAAATTAAAAAAAATAGAAAAAACCGTGTGAAATATAGATTAATTTATCTTATCCTGTTCACGGTTAAACTCAATTACAATCTTTTTGATTTCACGGGATTCCAAATAAGGAAGATTTTCTTTCAGTTCAGTTTCCAAACTCTTATTAATCTCTAATCTTTTTTGAGCATACTCTTCACCACTTAAGGAAGATTTATACTCCTTATTCAAATTTGAATATTTGGTTACCAACGGCTGTATAATGGATACTATATCCTTATCCAACTGATCATTAATATCCTTTCTTCTTTTGACCTCTTCCAAAAATCCAACAAGAGCGATACAAAATCCCAAAATGGTTACTGTTAATGCCGGGACCAGATATGTCTTGTTGCCTACAAAATAAACCGACAGGAAAATTCCAACCACTATCAATAAAATACCTATTTTCTTTAAATCCATAATAACTACCTTCTATCAACATATTTCCATTCCTGACGTATTGATATCACTATAAGATAGAGCGATACAATTGCTAAAATTGAAAATAAAACTATAAAAATATCATTTGTAAAAATCAAATTTCCAGTATCGATATGAACCAATAATTCGGCCAACAGATTATTTATGAAATGTGCCAATATGCATGTTAAAATATTTTTTGTTTTAAGATAGATTATACACATGCAGATACCGAATACAAAAGCAGAAATAATACTACCATAGCTATGGAGCGCCCCAAACAATATTGAAGAAATAACGATTGCAAATGATGTCGGTACAATTAATTTAAGCCTATTTAAGAAAACTCCCCTAAATAACAGTTCTTCACATATTGGTGAAATGACAACAGTAGAAAATAATCCGGCCATTCCCGTAAACGAAGTAATAGCCAATATTGAAAATAAGGGTGCGGATATCAATGACTTGAATCCAGGAATATATTCAAGCGCAAAGATTGACAGATACAACATCCCATATGAAAAGAAAACATTGACAATGACTATAATAAGAAGGGATTTGGGAGAGATTTTGGCAAAAATATTATTTAAATCCTGCTTAAACTCACCGGTAAAAAACCTCAATCTATAGATAAAATAGACTATGACTCCAACATAAACCCAATTGTCACTAATAGAAAAACCAATGATATCAAAAAGAATTACTAAACCCATCAATGCCAAAAGCAAGACTAAAATTTCAAGAATAGTAATTTTTTTAAGACTATCATTTAAAGAAGACATAATTAATCATATGAATATATTAATATAAAAAATAATAAGATGAAGTTAAAAATAATTAACTTCCCAAATTATAAACCAATCCTGCACAGCGGTTCTGGAACAATGACAAATAAGGTGAAACAATAAATAATAACACCAGATTAATAAGGATTGTTCCGATTAAACTAATATAAACTCCACCTACAGTTATGCCCAAAATTGCAAGAATAAATGAAAGAATCAAAAATACTACAACAAATATTGAGCAAGAAATCAATAATAAGCCAACATAGAATATTATATATCTTAAATAGCCTATAGATGCCATAATAGAATTTATTTCAGACAATGCAAAAGCTGATTTGAAAGAATCACCGTTAACAGCCATATGAGGTATTGCAAGATAAGAAAATAGTCTGGCAACAAACAATAAGATTATTCCAATCAAGAATAAAGCAACATTAACAGAATTGCCTGATATGGATATTGCGATAAGAATAAATGGTACTATCAAATAACATAAAAGAACCACAATTAATTTTAAACCATCTACAAACATCTGTTTGAAATCATTAAATTCCGGAGGCACATCCTCTCCATTAATCATGCTTTCGGTGGATAACTTAACAACCCTATAATTATATCCACAGAAAAATATCAATGGAATAACTAAAATATTAAAAAAAGACAAAACACCCAATATTAAGAGAATTGAAATCTTTCTTGATGCGAATTCAAAGGAATCTTTATAAATATCTAATATCATCTAATTACCTCCATCAATGATAAAAACATCCTCTATACTTTCTTGGTCTAAAGTTTTAGTAATTTTATAAGCTAATAATAAAGAAGGATTATATCTAGCATTTTCTAAAGCATTAATGGTTTGACGAGTGACTCCGACAGCATCCGCTAATTCCTGTTGCGTAATGCCCTTTTTTTGGCGAAATTCACGTATTTTAGTTTCCAAATAATCACCCATTTTCTCCCATAAAGTAATAAAAATTTAACAATAAAAATATTCTGTTTAGATTAATATATAAATATTGTCAAAATAATACTTTTAAAAAATATTAATTTGAAAATATCTTAAAATATAAAAAGAGCCAGATAAAAATATATACATGTTTATTAAATTTAAAATGAGATGATTAATAATGGCTATACACCCAATTGAATTTAGGTATGGTACTCCCGAAATGAAAAGTATCTGGGAAGAAGAGAACAAATTACAAAGAATGTTAGACATCGAATCAGCACTTGCACAGGCAGAAGGAGAATTAGGGATAATTCCACAGGAAGTAGCTGATGAAATTGCACGTAAAGCTAATACAGAATATGTAAAATTAGAAAGAGTCAAAGCTATCGAAGCGGAAACCAACCACGATATTGCTGCATTATCCAAAGGAATTACAGAGGTTTGTGATAACGGTGCAGGAGAATACGTTCACTTCGGTGCAACTTCCAACGATATCGTAGACAGCTCAAACTCATTACTTATCCGTGACTCAATTGACGTTTTAGAAGAAAAAGTCGAAAGACTAACTAAGATAATGCTTGATTTGGCACAGGAAAATAAAATGAAAGTATGTATCGGACGTACACACGGCCAACATGCACTTCCAACAACATACGGAATGAAATTTGCCCTATGGGCAGATGAACTTCACAGACAATATGAAAGGCTGGAACATGCAAGAGACAATGTCTGCATTGCAATGATGGACGGAGCTGTAGGAACAACTGCAGCATTAGGAACTGACGGCTGGAAAATCCATAAAACCGTTGCCCGCATTTTAGACTTGCCTGCAGCCAAAATTACAAACCAGGTCGTTCAAAGAGACAATCATGTTGAATTCATATCAACCCTGGCAAACATTGCTTCAACTCTAGATAAAATAGCTTTAGAAATCAGAAGCCTTCAAAGAACAGAAATCATGGAAGTTGGAGAATATTTCGACCCTGAAAAACAAGTCGGAAGCAGCACAATGCCTCATAAAATGAACCCAATTACCGCTGAGAGAATTTGTGGCGTTGCAAGAATCGTAAAATCATATGTCAATGCGGCCTTAGACAACAACCCATTATGGCACGAAAGAGACTTGACAAACTCCTCCTGTGAAAGGATAATGTTTCCAGAAAGCTGCATACTAACAGATTACATCCTAAACTTAACAATCAAATTAATGAGCAATCTGGTATTTTATGATGAAAACATCGAAAGAAACTTAAACTTCACAAACGGATTGATTATGGCTGAAAGGTTAATGGCCGAACTTACAAGAGCAGGAATGGGTAAGCAAACCGCATATGGAATTGTAAGGAAAAATGCCATTAAAGCAAATAAAGAGAAATTATTGCTTGGTGAACTTATCTTGGAAGATGAAGAAGTTCAGAAATACTTGACCGAAGCTGATGTTGAAAAAATAATGGATCCACACACATATACCGGTTCAATTGAAATCATTATTGATGAATTGATAGAAGACTCTAAAAATTGGTTTTAAGTGATAAAATGGTAGAAAAGAAATTAAAATCCGTTGATGTTGAATCATATACAATTATTTCAACCGGAATCAATGCATTAATTTCAATAATAATATCAATCATACTGGTCGGATTATTTGCAGTTGCAGTGCCCGACAGTTTTGGAGTAATGATATACATAATTCCTACAATTATCTTTGGAACAATAATAAGTAACATATTCCTACGTTTTACAGAATCATATCTTTACAATATCCTATCTGACAAATTCGGATACATTAAATTGGATATTGAAGGAGAATACATTAAAAAAATTTCAACAAAGGAAACTGCATTAATAGTTGGATGCATAAGCTTAATAATGATTCTCGTCATTTATTTAGCGTTCTCATTAATTATTCCATTATTCTTAAACTCATTTATGACAATATTAATGTACAGTTCACAGATGGATGCTGCTGGAGCATTGTACCAATTAATGTTCCTGATATCCAATCCAACAACCATTGCAGTAGGCATAATCGGTACTGTAATCATAGTGACTGTGTTCACATTACTGGCAACATACATTTACAATATTTTAGCAGACAGTGAAAGGGGAATACTTGTTAAACTCACAACAGAAGGTGAATTTAGTCAGCTTGAATCAATTACCCCCTTAAACTTTGCAATAGCCATTGGTGCAATTTGTCTTATTTTAAATATTGTTGTTGGAATAATAATGATGCTTAGCGGCGTTCCAATATTCAATGCATTGGTTGACATATTGATGAGTTTTGTCTCTGCATTTATATCCTCATACATATTGGCAGTATTTTATAATTTCCTTGCCCCAAAACTTGGTAAATTAAAAGTTGAATTAATTTAAGTAAGTTAGTTTAATCTAACTTACAAACATTTATTTTTTTAGGAGAGCATTTTTATGAAAGATATTTTCGATGAATGTGATTTTGGCGAATTTAAGCTCAATAGCAGAATTATCAGAACCGGAGCATGGGAAAGGCAAACTGAAAACGGCGGCTTTTTATCAACCGAAGTCTTTGACAGATATGAAAAGATGGCAAAAAGCGGTGTCGGCCTTATATTATCAGAGATGTTTGCATTTGACCCAAAAGACCGCTTCTATGAATATTCAAGCAATATAAATTATAGAGGATTTATAAAAGATTATAAACAGATTACCGGCATCTGTCATGAATATGACGTTCCTATCTTAGGCCAGTTGGCATTTTTCTATTACGATGACGGGGATAACCAGAAAGCAGAGCCCAATGATTTGACGATTGATGGAATCAGAAAGCTTCAGGCCGAAGTAATAATGGCTGCTAAGAAATTCTCATTTGCAGGATTCGACGGCATTCAGATTAATATGGGAAACAATTTCTACCTATCCAGATTCACCAATCCATATTTCAATCAAAGAGAAGACAAATATGGCGGAAACACCCTAAACAGGTTAAGAATTGTATTGGAGATTATTCAGCTAATCAAAAAAACCATTGGATTTCATGTAAGCTGCAGAATCAACATTGAAGATGTAAGAAAAGGCGGCCTGACACAGGAAGAAAGTATGAAGATGGCCAAATTACTGGCAGAACACGGAGCCGACAGCATTCAAATCACCGGAAGAACCATTTCAATGAAATACGATGCTTCACAAAAGCACATATTTTTGGATTATGCAAATGAATTGGCCCAAAATATCGACATTCCAGTAATACTTGCAGGAAACCTGCGGGATATGGAAACTATGAATGAAATATTAAATACATCAAATGTTGAGTTCATGTCACTTTCAAAGCCTTTTGTTGCACAAGCCGATTTCTTAGCAGATTGGAAAGAAAACAGAAAAGGCACTTCAATATGCAAAGGCTGTAATAACTGCTATTCCAAAAAAGAAAGCCGATGCTTCCAGTTCAATGCTATTGATGATTAAATCAATAGCTACTTTTCTTTTAAATATTTAGAAAATTATTTAACATATCCCTATTAAACCTATCTAATATGTTAGAAAAGATTACCTGGCTACAGGAGGATTTCATCACCTTAAATGAGGCCAGAAAGGATGGCCGTGGAAAATCATTACTGGTCGAAATTGTTAAATTTGCAATCTTAATAATCCTAATAGAAATATTCTTAGCAGAGATATTAAGTAGCGGAGCAGTTTTACTTTTTAAGCCTGCAACAGAAATAGAAAAAAACTTGCTTTCAATGTTTTCTTTAGCCATCATAATTCTAGTAATTATGGAATCATCAAATTTGGTGAAAAGCGTAACCTGAGAAGTATCGGTTTTTCGAAAGACAGGGCAGTTTCATCATATATTAAAGGATTGATATGTGGATTTATAATGTTTGCCCTTGTTATTTCAATCGGATATCTTACCGGACAATACAAGTTCAACGGATTTGGTTCTTCATCTATTTTTATGATAATACTTTTCTTCATCGGATTCATAATTCAGGCAATGCATGAGGAAGTCTTGTTAAGGGGTTGGATTTTTGTTTCGATTTCTAGGAAAAACAGCATGTATGTGGCAATGTTTGTAAGCAGCATTATTTTCGTTTTGATTCATATGGCAAACAGCGGAATAGACATGCTTTCATTGGTTAATATTTTTCTAGTGGCTCTGGTCTTTTGTGTGATGTTTTTGAGATATGACAACATATGGTTTTGTGGTGCAGCACATACAATGTGGAACTTCGCAGAATCCTGCCTTTTCGGTTTTGCTGTAAGTGGAGAAACTGCTTATCCCATGTTATTGTCATTTAGCCAGAAAAAATTTTCAATAATTGGGGGAGGTTCATTTGGACCCGAATCAAGCCTAATAACTACTGTTGTTCTCATACTTACATTGGCTTTCTTCGTGTTCTATCCAAATATTAAAAAATCCCTAAAATAATATTAGTTTCATGATGAGATATTGATTGAATTAAGATTCTGTGGAATAAGATAATTGAATTAAAGGAATGGAATAATATGCATACATTTGAAATCATTAAAAAAGCATTTTATTTACCTTTCAAAGCATATAAAGGATTTATTTTGGTTACATTTCTCTTTTTCATATCAGAAATCATTACCGAAATGATTAACCAGATAGAAATTGTAGATTTAACAATGCCAATACTGTTAATAGATCCAATATCAGGCATAATCATTCTTGGAATTTGCATAGCCGTTGTCTATCACTATATTGACGATTCATTTGACATAAGGGACGTGTCAATCACAGCCACAGCCAAAGCAGGCTTTAAGGACACGTTTATAGAAAGCTATTATTATATTTTAACAATAACAATCACTGCAATCATATCCTATGCATTAGGAATTTATCACAGTATTGATTCAGTTATAAGCGGAATTATGCTTGTAGACAATAAAATAAGTTCATTAACTTTGCCGAAATTAGTTAAATACCTATCTCCCGATGCGTATCATCAGCTTGCATTCTCTGTTATGGCGACACTGGCAATATTTATAATTCTATTTGCAATTTCCTTCTCATACTGTTCACTTGCTAAAATCAGATTAAAAGAAACAGGAAACATGGCAGAATCTATGAATTTCATAAAACTAACTAAAATTATCAAAAGCAAAGGAATCAAAAAATACATAAATTTCATTATACTGACTTTCATTGTATTTTCAGCAGTGCTGCTTATTATGAAAACGTTGGAATATTATTTCATCATAGGAAGTGTGATTTCAGCATTAACAGAATCCTTTGCACTATTTTTCATCCTGGATTCCTTTAGTTTATTTTACCACTATTAATTTGCCCTTTTTATATGTGGCACGTAACGTTTAAGCAATAATGACAATGAAATAACTGTTACAGAACTTAATGCCATTGCCAAGCCTGCCAATTCAGGTTTAAACATTATTCCAAAGTTAGGATATAAAACCCCTGCAGCAACGGGAATTAATATTGAGTTGTATGCGAATGCCCAGAAGATATTTTCCTTAATTCTTCTCATTACCTTTTTGGAAAACTGCACTGCAGCAACAACATTTTCCAAATCCCCTTCCATCACTACAACATCACCACTTTCCATTGCAATGTCTGTCCCATTACCCATTGCAACACCGATATCTGCTTGCGTTAAAGCTGGAGCATCGTTAATACCGTCACCAGTGAATAATACTTTTTTAGACCCATTTGATTGGATATTCTGGACAATACTGAGTTTATTTTCAGGAAGAATTCCTGCTTCAACATTATCAATCCCAACCTCATCGGCAACAGACAGTGCTGTGCTTTCATTGTCGCCCGTTAACATGAATGTTTCAATGCCCATCTTATGCAATTCTTCAATGGTTCTTTTAGAATTTGGTTTGACCTTATCGGACAGACTTAAAATTCCACGGACAGATGAATCAACCGCCAAAAGAATGATGGTTTTGCTTTGACTTTCCAAATCATCATAGTCAGCCAATACATCTTCAGGAATTTCCACACCATTGCTTTGCATCAATGACTTGTTTCCGGCCAAAATTATTTTGCCGTCAATTTCGGCCTTAATGCCCTTACCAGTTACATTTTCAAAATCAACCGTATTCAATAAATCCAAACCTTCCGCTTTTCTGACAATAGCTTTAGCGATAGGATGATTGGAATTTTGCTCAACAGAAGCTGCAAGAGTTATCAACTCCTCATCAGAAATAGCGTAAGTTATTATGTCATCAACTTCAGGCTTTCCTTCAGTAATTGTTCCCGTTTTATCGAATGCCGCCACGTCAATTTGGCCGGCATTTTCCAAAGTGTCACCGTTTTTAATTAGAATACCGAACTCTGCAGCCCTTCCAACACCGACAGTAACTGCGGTTGGAGTGGCCAAACCCAAAGCGCAAGGACATGCAACAACCAAAATGGATATTAAACAGGTAAGTGAGAACAGCAACGTTGCTCCCAAAACAAAATACCATATTAAGAACACTACAATAGCTATTGTTAAAATAACAGGAATAAAGTATGAAACGATAGTATTTGCGAACTTTTGAACAGGAGGCCTTGATGACTGTGCCTTTTCAACCAAACGAATAATATTGGACAGAACAGTTTCCGAACCAATCTTTAAAGCAGAAATAATTAAAACACCATCCTGATTAATGGTACCTGCAAAAACCTCCTCACCGTCTTTTTTAACTTTAGGAATAGGCTCACCATTAATCATGGATTCATCAACATAGGATTCCCCGCCAATAACCCTACCGTCAACGGGTATTTTGTCTCCAGGCCTTACCAGAAGTTTGTCTTCAAGTGATATTTCAGCAATCTGAACTTCTTTTTGGGATATAACTTCATTGTTTTCATCAACTTCAACCAATGTAGCTACAGTTGGCTGAAGCCCTATCAATTCACGGATTGAATCAGAAGTTTTCTTTTTAGCTTTAGCTTCCAGATACCTTCCAATCATTAAAAATGAAGGAAGCATAACAGCAGATTCATAAAACATGAATGTATGGTCTAAAATAATGCCAAATGTTCCTAAAATACTGGATCCGTAAGCCACAATGATACCCATTGAGTACATTACATCCATATTCAGGTTTTTATGCATTAAACCATTAATTCCGGCTTTTAAAATTGGCAATGAAACATATAAAAATGGTGCAATACTTACAATCAGTGACAGCAAGCCCATTGAAGAGATATCAATACCTGTAGCTTCATGTATTTGGTGAGTCAACCCCATCAGAGGATCCCACATGCTATACATTAAAATCATTAAGATAGCTGAGAAGAATAAACCAACAATGATACGGTTCCTTTTACTTATCAAATCTTTTCTATAAAGTTCTTCTTCATCGATTTCCGTCTGGCCGTCAATTCCCAACAGTTCAAAGCCCAAATTATTGATAACCTCTTCCATATCATCAATTGTGACTTTGCTTTTATCATAACGGACAAAAGCAGTTCCTGAGGTTAAATCTGCCTTGACGTCAAAAATTCCATCCCTGCGTATTAAAAAGTTTTCAACATTCATTGTACATGAAGCACAATGCATTCCGTCTATTCTTAAAGTAACTTCATCGCTATGCAGTTCAAAGCCTAAATTTTTAACTATGGAATCCATTTCATCATAAGTCATCTTTTTAGGATTGACCGTGATATGAAGTTTGTTTGAAGCCAAATCTGCATCAACTTCTTCAACACCATCTTCACGCTCAAATGTTTTGTTAACACTTAAGACACATGAAGCACAATGCATCCCTTCAATCGGCACATCCATCTCTTTAAGTTTCGCCATAATATCACAATCTCCCGTTATATAGCTTAAATCTCAACGTTGATTATAAAAGCAGATAATTACATGACCCCACATTCATTCTTAACTTCTCTGCCATCCTGCATGACCCGTATAATATTATCGCTTTCTGTCAATATATTAATGTCAACCAAAGGATTCTTTTCAACAAAAATCATATCAGCACATTTGCCTTCATAAACAGACCCGATGTCATCTCTTCCCAAAAATTCCGCCGCTTTGGTAGTGGATGCTGCAATTGCCTGTTTAGGACTCATTCCCAAATCCACCAAATTAATCAGTTCTTTCAGATTATGTCCATGAGGTATAACTCCACTATCAGTTCCCATCACAATATTTACACCTTCATCATAAGCAATTTGAACATTTTCTTTGTGGACTTTAATTATTTCCTTTAATTTGGCCAATTTTTCATCGGCAAAGGTATCCCATGAGGGAAACCCGTGTTCATATAAATATTGATGAACCAACAACGTCGGAACCAGAGTGACATTGTTTTCAGCCATTTTCTTTGAAGTCTCTTTATCAATGAATGTTCCATGCTCAATTGAGGAAAATCCTGCATCAATGCATTTGTTGATTCCTTCCAAACTGTGACAGTGGGCTGAAACTTTTGAATTGGTATTTTCTGCTTCACCAACAATTGTTTTAAGTTCCTCCATATTAAACTGGGAAAATTCCGGTGAAGTGTTTGCAGTTAAAACACCTCCGCTGCACATTACCTTAATAAAATCAGCACCAGCTCTTTTAACTTCACGGGTTTTCTTTAATACCTCAGACGGACCATCACATCTCCCTTTAGGAAATCCAGGATACATAATTTCCATATCAAAACCTGATGGCAACATCAAATCGAAATGTCCTCCCGTCATGACCAGAGGAGTGATGCAGATTTCCAATTTAGGTGCCGTGAACAATCCCCTTTGCTGAGCCAACTTAACACCCAAATCTGCAGATCCGCAGTCCCTAATTGTGGTTATTCCAGCATCAATGGTCTGTTTTGCATGAAGAACACCGTTGTAAAAATGAATAGCCAAGGGATTGGCCATATTTTCTTCCTTGTGAAAACCTTTGGCTAAAATATGTGTATGGCAGTCAATGAATCCGGGCAGAACATAATTATCATCCCCATCAATGATTTTCGCATTTTCCTTAGCGTGTATTTCAGATGAAGAAATTTCCTTGATATATTTTCCTTCAATCAGAATATTCTGATTACCTTTAAACTCATCATTAGGGTTTATGATATTTACATTCTCAATTAAAGTCTGCATTTGAAAGCCTCACAAAATAGTAATAGTTCCATTATCCCCATCAACTTCAACCAAAGCACCAGTGACCAGGTCTTTAGTATCTGCAGGCGAGTCGACCATTGGAATATCAGACATTATGGCACCAGTAGCTATTATAGGTTCTGCATTAAGACAAATAATGGCTTTTGGAGCGGTATTATTCTTCATCATCTGAAAAATAACATAAGACCCAACAGTAGAACCTTTTCCGCCAGGAATAAATAAAACTTTATCTTTAATTATTTGGCCTTTCAACTCATGATTAGGGTCTATTATTTCACCATTTTCAGGATTAACCCCACCAAGAAAACTGATGGGCTCAGAACTTACAATTAATTCTCCTTTTCCTTTTCCTTTTGCAATATTTCTACATTCAATCATTATTGAATAATCTGTTAAAAGTAGTATTTAAAAAATTATACTTCTAAACTGAAATTTAAAAAAATAATATTAAATATTCAAAAATAGATAAAAAATAACAGAAATTTAAGGGATGATTGGATTGAAAAATAAAAAACCCAGAATGGGCTTAGATGGATTAAAAGAAATTGGAAAAAAAGAAGGAAAAGCTGAAGAAAGAATCGCTGTTTTAAACAAACTGGCCGATGATGAAAAAGTTGGATACACTAGAGAAGAATTATATGAGATATTAGGAATTACTGATGAAAAAACACAGGAAAAAAAACAACCACCCATCCCCATGGAGGAGATACTGAAAAAATTCGATGAACAATTTCCAGGTAAAATGAAAGGCAAGCCAATTAAGCAATATAAAGGAGAAAGAAAAGTACCAAGCCCATTTGAAGAACTGAAAGAGGAAGGAAAAGAAGATGGGAAAATTGAAGAAAAAATAGCTATCATAAACAAATTAATTGACGATCCGAAAATCAGATACAGTCCTGAAGAATTATCAAAAAAAATATGGGATGATGAGTGAAGCTAAACAACATCCTTTTTCATCACTTCGCGCAGCACTGCAGTTGCATAAGATCCCTTATTGATTGAAAATTCGGCTAAAACACCTTCATCAGTTGCCCTAGCAGATGCATCCCAAACCTGAAAACGAAGAGACCTTCTAAGACCGTGACTTCCCAAACGTGGCATTTTTGGAACTTCAAAATTGCTTTTATCAATATTGTAACTTTCCAAAACGCTTTTTTCCATTTCACCAACTTCACCGCCGGCAAAAGGAACTTTAGTACCATATAAAGGAACAGTCGGATTAGCTTCAAAATTATCAATCAACTCCTGATACTCCTCATGAGTTTTATCCCAAATAATGTGCTCTTCATTATCGATTATAATATCGCCCTCAACGAATTTGTTGATTCCCATATCAACACGACGGCTAACGACATCATTAAATAAATAAGATTGGTAAGCATGAACAAACATTCTCTGCAATGGCTTTGGAAGAGCATGAAGAGCATTCATATAAGCTTTGTCATCCAATTCTCCTTTTTTAGAGTCTTTAATTAATTGGCGAACCATCATCTTTTCATAACGCATTCCCTTGCCCATCAATTCCAATGATTTTTCCAAATCCCCATCATCATAAGCCTGTCTGGCCTGTTGATTTTCCAGGCTTTCCTCTTCTGAAGGGTTTCCAACATATCTTCTAACAGCTTCCTTCAAATCATTGTGAATTAAAGCTTCGCCAACAAGATGGGTGTTGGTTCGAGGTTTTCCAAAACGCTGCCAGCCATAATAATTAGGAACACCTGTGACTTCCAATTGCTTTAAGACCTCATTTGCAATATCTGCACTTTTTTCAATATCGTCCAAATCACGAATCAGAATTTTGAATTTATTTCCCTTAAGCTGACCCATTCTGAGCTTTTTACGCCCGCGAGTAATCTCTAAAAAATCAGTTTTATAAATATCCAAGTCTTCAACCTGCTTGAACTGTTCTTCCGAATCCATATTTGCAATGCAAATCCATTGACGAGTCAATGCCTTTTTATCTTTCATTCCTGCAAAGCCCATTCTTTTGCGGTCAATATGCAAATCTCTTGCAATGTCTAAAACAACATCTAAGGTCGTTCTTCCCACTTTCTCAATCCAAATCCAAACATTTGGTCCTTCACCGGTTGGAATCATTTCTGGAATCTCTTCAACATAAAAATCCTCATATTGATTTCTAATAGATCCACCAATTCCTTCCTGACTCGTAACATAAGTATTAGCATTTAACATAGTATCACAAAAACAAAAATGCCCCGACCGGGATTTGAACCCGGGGAATGGGATCCGCAGTCCCATGTGTTATCCAAACTACACCATCGGGGCAAGACAAAATAAGATATCATATTAATGTATGATTTTCATAGTATTTAATATTTTTTTAAATATGGGTAAATATTATATATTGAAAAAAATATAACATTTAATGTGCATTACTACTGGTGGGGAATCACCACCACAAAACCCAATTCTCTGCTAGGGTAATGCATATTTGGGTATGTAAAGGCTGGTATATTCACCACCAAACACGTATAATATCGGTCTATTACATACAATTAAACTATTACCAAATATAAAGAGTATAAGAATAACCATCAAAGTTTCTAGTGGCAACTGAACAATTACCTGCTTTTGAAAAGTCACCGACCCCAGATAAAACCGTTGAATCCAATTGATTGGTCTCGATAAATCTATAATTTGTCAATTTAAATTCGCTAAATTTATCATCACAAATTTGAGACACTTCACTTATGGATTTTTTGGAATTTTTATTTTCCTTTAAAATACCAGAAATTACACTCAAAAAGGTTTCATCTTCAAAATCTACTTTTCCAGATAATATTTCCATAATATCCTGTGCATCTTTGGAATTATGAGAAATATCAGAATAAGTTGGGTTCGGAACTGATATTAACATATTTAACATTAACATTACAACAAACAGAATGCTGATTGCAATGATTGCATCTGAAAAATATAAACTTCCTTTATTATCATTCATAAAAAGAAGTTAACTTCCATAATATTTAAAAAATATGGAAGTGTGAAAAAATTAATTTTCATTTATATACTTTATAACCTTATCCTTTTTGGCAATTGCATCTTCACAAGCTTTCTGCACTTTTTCCTGCATCAATTCAAAGTCTTCAGGTGTTGTATCACCGACTAACTTTTTAATTTTTGTGTATGCAGCTTCCCTAAATAGAGGAACAAGCTTTTCGGTTGATGAATCTTCCTTAATCAAGATTGGTTCACCACTATCAGTGACCTGACCTATTTCTGAAATGTCAACTCCTGATTTAGAAACTGTTTTGATAACATCACCTGCAATGTCTTCGGGTACAACAAGCATCAATGAATCTGTAGAAACACCCAATGGATCAATATTCAATGTTTCGAGCATGTTCAATACGTTTGGAGCGACCATGTTCCTGATGTCCTTTTCATAAAATTCCAAACCGACACCTGTGGTATTGGATATTTCATGAGCGTCTCCTCGAAGACCTCCGTTCGTTACGTCAGTCATTGCATGAATGTCCTTAACCAAATCCGCTTCAAACAGAGACTGTGAAGCCTGAACAAAATTAACGTTCATTGTATCCCATACTACATCGAAAAATCCGTTGTAAATAGCTGTTGTAGTTATTGTTCCTCCGCCGGAACCTTCGGTTAAAAGAATTACATCCCCTTTTGTGGCCCCCTTACGTGCGGTTGGAGGATAGTCTGATACACCGACACTTCCTACAGCAGAAACGAATCGGTCTCCTAAAACCATATCTCCACCGACCCTTAATGTACTTCCGGCTACGATTGGAACGTTTACGAGTTCGGATACTGCAGCAACACCTGCCGTAAAGTCAAATATCTTGCCGACATCACCGTCATCGGCCAAATGAACATCACTTAAGATAGCTACAGGATCTGCCCCCATAACACAAACATCCCTTAAAGTTGCTCTGGTTACGTGAAAACCGCCCAAAAATGGATATTCGCTTAGTCTGGAGTGTATACCGTCAACAGCAGTTGTAATATAAACATCATCATTTTTAGCTTTTGAGCGAACAACCCCACCATCATCCTGTTCAGTCGGATTTACAAGGGATGCGGTTTTGGTTGATGCTACAATATCTGCAATTCTTCTGTGAACAAAAAAGTCGCCAGCTCCACGGGAACCGACACCCATCTCACCCATTCCAACACCGGACTTGGTGATTTCAGTTATCTCTTTTAGGAATTCATCATCACTTTCTTTTAGTTTTAAAGTTGTTGAAACTTCATCAATGACTGCTTCAGCCATTTTAATTGAGTTTTCATCTGAAATATCTTTATATTCACGAATTCTTTCAGCTAAAAGGATTGATAAATCATCATAAGAATAATCATCAATTCTTGCACGGACAAAACCTTCAATATCCATAATTAACTACTCCTTAATATTTACAAAATTTTTTAAAATCTTTAATCCAGCTTTTCCACTTTTTTCTGGATGGAATTGTGTTGAAAATAAGTTATTTTGACTTAAAGAAGCCACAACATCTATTCCATAATCACAAACACCCGCAACGATTTCTGAATCGTCTGGAATTACATGATAAGAGTGAACAAAATAAAAGTACTCCTTGTCGACACCCTCCAAAATCGGAGAATCATTTAAAACGTTCAGCTGGTTCCAGCCCATATGGGGAACTTTAACGCCTTCAGGCAGGTATTCGCAATGCCCTTTAAATAGGTTAAGGCCTTTGACATTCGGGCTTTCCTCACTTTCACCCACAAGTACCTGCTGGCCCAGACAGACCCCTAAAAAAGGCTTGTCATCGTTAACATGCTCTTCTATAACTTCTCTGAAAGGTTCTAAATTCTCCATAGCTGAGCCGAAAGCTCCGACACCCGGCAATACAAGATGTTTGGCATCAGAAATTACTTCAACATCATCCGTTATCTGGAAATCTTCACCGATTTTTTTAAATCCATTTGAAATACTTTTTAAATTTCCACTTTTATAATCAATAATCGTAATCATTCGTTTAACCACCCAATAGCTGATCTAATCATTCCGCCAAAGTCTGAAAATACAATTTCATCGGTTCCTAAAGTCTTTGAGTGCGCATCAAGTTCTGCCACAACATGAGTATAACCCAAATCTTTTAATGGTTCAACCAAACGGGGACCGTCAGTTACGGCAACGGATTCTGTCTCAAATTCCTCTATTGGAAATGCATGCGGGACTCCAAATACGACAATCAAGTCCAAATCCTTATCTTTCAGGTATTCAGCTGCCTTGTTGGCAGTTATAGGATATTCGTCAAGCCCCCCAGTAATGAAATCCGGTTCAATATCAAGCTGATTTTTAATATTTACTGCATGCTGCCTGATTCTTGGAAGCCCGATATTTTCATCAAGATTAGCTACAAAAATAGGCTTATTGTTTGGATTAATCTCATTATAGTCAAAATTGATAATATCTGAAAATAAATATGATGTTTCTTTTTTAACATTCAGGACAAATGCAACTTTCTTATTGTCTTTTAGGGCTTTAACAACAATTTTTGCAACTTTTTCTTTTGAATCGCCGAAATTAGGTTTAATGTACTTGCCCTGTGCCATTCCACGAGTTTTTTCCACTTCAGTCGCTTTTTCAAGCATTTCAATTTGTCTGTCAGCCTCTTCTCTTGGTATTACACCGCATTCAACTGCAGCATCTAAAACCATTATTGCCCCAACAGTATTGTCACCTTCACCTGATCCCCCATGGGATTCAACAGGAATAACAGTACACGGCAAATCCGCAGTTGCAATAGCTTCCTTTAAATCTTCACCAATAATCATACTTGCACAAGTGCCCGCAATACCCATTAATTTTGGTTTAAATAAATCATATGCTTCAGTCAATGTATCTACTAATTTTTCACCTGCACCCAGAATAAAATCATTTTCAGACATTCCTGTGGTTACAACACGCACACCATCACTTTCTAAAAGCCTGGCTGTTCTAAAACAGCATCCAGTTGGTCCATGCATGACAATAACATCGACATTCATATCCCTTAATGTGTAAAGAGTAGCTGCAATAGGACTTGGTCTCGGATGTATAATTTTTATCACCTAAATCATTTTTAACAAATAAATATTTTAAATTCTTAATTAATATAATTAATTAACAAATGGGAAGGTAGTATTATGAAACTTGACAAAAAAATTTTAGAGGAAAAGATTAGGGAATATAGAAAATCAAAAAGCTGCTCTGAGTCAACTTTGATGGGGCTTTGTGAAACGGCAGATGCAGACATCACGACTGAAGAAATGATAAAGTTAGGCTGTGGATTTGCCGGCGGAATCGGAGGAACATTCGATGAAGGAACCTGCGGTGCCGTAACCGGTGCATTAATGGCAAATGGTATTGTAATAGACGAGACAGATAAAATCAAATCCAATGCAAAAGAAATATTCAATACTTTTAAAGAAGAATATGGAACCGTGCGCTGTGATAAGATAAGCGATAATGGAAAGGACAAGTCCCCATGTGTTGACTGCTGCGTATTCATTGCAAACAAAGTTGCCGATTTATGGGATGATTGAAATTTACCAATATAATGAAGAAATCTTATATATTTCTTCCTAATTTTTTAAAAATTAAAAAAAGAAAGTTTAAAATTGAATAAGGATAAATTTGTATTTACAAATTATTGACACATCCTCATTCAACATACAAACAACGGCCTGCAACATGCAGTCCAACATCATTTGATGTTATATAGTTTTTTGAAAATTCCAATATATAAAAGTTTTTACCCTACTTATTACCTACTTATGACAATATTTTACTCTTTAAACAATATTACTCTTTGATATGAATATTTATTTTTAAAATAAGTAAATTTTATATATTTTTAAATCGAAATGATTATTTCTAAAACACAAATATAATAAATACAAACAATGGTGTTTTAATGGATGGAAAAGAGCATTATATTAAAAACACTCCAATCAAAATTGGAGAACTTGAAACATGTTAGTTGAAAATTTAATGCTTGCTATCTCTTACATATTCATAGCAAGTTACTATCTATTGTTAGCCATTAACTTAATAATGTGCTAAAAAACTATGATGTCAAATAGGAGCCTAGTTGGATTAATCCAAAATTTTCTAATTTGATAAACCGACAATTTAAATGATAATTAGCTTTAATATGTGTTTTATAGCTTCTTTTTGACACATAGCCAAAATATAATTAGTTTCCATGCTTAAAACACCATAAAATAAATCATCATGCTCCATAAACATACTAAATATGATGAAGAAATCCAATATATTTCTTCATAATTTTTTAAAAAAAATAAGATAATGGAGTTGAATTAAGCTCCATTAACAAGATTGACTTCTTGGTAGGTAGCATACATACCGTAAATCCATACTAAGAAGGATATGATTGAAAATATCATAGATACGTATAAACCAAGGATGTTTAAGATTATTGCAATTACAAATATAATAACACCTTTTTTAGTGTCTCCAGCATATGCAATACCAAGACCGGTGAATATTAAAGATATAAGCAATGCAATTGCCATACTTTTTTCAGCCATTTTGTTTTCCTCCATTTAATTAATTAAAAAAGAACTAATGCAAATTAATTCTTAGTATTACTTTTAAACATTCTCATATAAATAGATATTTAAAAAAAACTCCCAAAATCTTAACAAATAAATCAAATCCTAAAAAATATAGGCTTAATAATATAATTAGCAAGATAACATTTAAAACTGTAAATAAAATTAAATACTTGATTTTGAATTCACCATACTCATGAACTAAAATCTTATATGAAATCAGATTGGCCATAGATGCAATAAGCGTTCCAAAACCTCCAATATTAATTCCTATAATAATGGCTTCATAATTAACGCTGAAACCACTGAGTAACATTGCAGCAGGTACGTTGGAAATAAATTGAGATAAAATAACACCGCATAAAACCTCATTGCCGATGATCCATTTCTTAAATAACAGATTAAAAAAGGCGATGTTTTCCAAGTTGCCGATTAAAATAAAAAGGGCAATGAAAGTTAAAAGCAAATAATAATCTATTCCGGCAAAAACCCGTTTAAAGAAATTTTTTCTATCAAATTCAATTTTACCCATATCAGGCAATGCAATATTTTCCTTTGGAATGAAAAATGACAATAATATTAAAAATATTACTGATACAATGACGTATGGTAAAAGCAATAAGAAAAATGATTCAAATGGTATTTTGGATACTGTATACATTACAATATTGTGAGGAGCTCCAATAGGAAGAACCATACAGCCGACATTGGCCGCAATTGTCTCTAAAGAAACTGTCAATACAATCAAATCCAACCTGTCAACTTTCTTTAAAGCCAAAAGAGTGAATGGCACGAAAATAATTAAGGAAACATCGTTTGTTATAAATATTGAACTGAAAAAACAGGTAAAAACCAAAAACAATACAAGTCCACGAGTATTTTTAACTTTAAACAATAACTTGCGAACCAGTATCTCAAAAACTGACAGATTTTTTAAGACTTCAACAAAAAGCATTATTGCAAAAAGCAAAATGATTGTGTCCCAGTTGATATAATTAAAATAACTTATAGTTGGCTTTACAAAAAAACAAGAAATAACAGCTAATATTACAGATATGGAAAACACTGTTTCCTTTTTGAAAAAATCAATAAAATTATCTGTAAATCTAGCCATAATAACCAAGCATTAATCTGCATCCTCGTCAAGAGTTTCCAAAAGAAAACTGACCGGCCTGAATCCGTCATTACATGATATCATTGCAGATTTTTTATTTTTCATCCATCCGTCATAAAAATCGCTGGCCCCATTAGCCAAAGCCAATACAAATGGTGAAAGGCTTTCCCACGCACTGTCACAAAAGTCTTCCGGTTTAGCCCACCCGTTTGCAATGAAAACCTGGCCTTCTTCAACGTCGCATTCATGTTCTAAAGGATTTTCATACTTTTCAATCAAATCGTCGTATCTAGCTTTTCTCATGACTGTAATTTTTATTTTTTTCATAATATCTCCAAATCGCTTTTTTCATATTTGTTATGGCCTTTCAATGATTTTTTGTATTTCCAGCATTTAATGGCGTCATCCAATGACTTACCATCATTGTCTTCAAAGAAATCCCTTATATATTGATTATATTGGAACTGTTTATCTATTTGTGTTTTTTCTTTTGAATTTTGAATCTCATAATATGCGTCAATTGCATCCCTGTAAGTTTTTTCGGGATTTGCCTTTAGCCATTTCTGGAACTTTACCTTGAATCTGAAAGTTCTGCCTATTTCATTTTCAAAAAACATTCGTTTATCTTCACTGCATTTGAAATTTTCACCCAATTTAGAATCAAGACTAATTTCAGATGAGATTTGAGTTGAAGGATGATTGATATTTGATTCTTTCAGCTCTTCGCCTGTGGATAGGTAATAAACAATTCTTTTTTCCAATTCTCCTTTGCTTCCGCTTACCTTCAATCCTTCACAACGGCAAAAATCTTTCAATTCCTCTTTTAAAAAATAATAATCATTAAATTCCTCAGGATTTAAATCTTTTGTAAGTAATGGCCTGTTCATGAAAATCTAAAAAGAAATGGTAAAAGTATTATTGGCGAGTAATAATACTTATAATGTCACCGTCTTTAAGCTCATAGTCACTGGCTACACGCATATTGGATCTGGCATCAACAGCATGCATAAATTTATCTCCAATATCTGAATGAACCAAATATGCCAATTGGCGAGGATTTGAACCTTTTTTAAGTAAAATTCCATCAGGAAGCACATTGCCCTTTTGATCTGTGTATTTGTGTTCATCCTGAACCGGATAGACAACAATATTTTCAAGCAGATTAAAAATACCGTAATTTAGAGCATCCTGAATTCCAGTACTTCCATATTTATCCAAGATATTAGTTTGGATATATTGAAGAGCTTTCAACTGGTTGGAAGACAATTCATCCTCTTTTAAAATTTCAAAATGGTCATCGCCCGGAAGGTAACTAATCAATCCTGCTTCATTGGCCCTGACCAATGCGATTTCAGATTCTGCTGATGCTGGAATGACATTAGGATATTTTTCCTTGATTCTTTTAATATTTTCTTCAGAAGTAGGTAAATCCGCCTTATTTGCTACAATCATCATCGGTTTGGCTATTTTCAAGATGTTTCTTGTCAACTGAATTAAATCTTCCTCTTCCCATTTATTATAATCCGGTTCAATACTTCTTTTAGCTTCAATAATATCTTCAATAGCTATTCCTGTACCTGATAATTGGTCGAATAACACTTTTGAAATGTCTAAATGTTCAGCGCCGACTTTTCTTATAAGCCTCACCCAATTTTTAGATAATATTCCATACATCCACATTACAATTTCATTTTCAAGAAATTCTAAATCGTCAAGAGGATCATGACTTCCCGGATCAACAGGGTTTCCTTCCAAATCAGTTGAACCTGATGCATCAATAACATTAATGAATACTTTAGCTTGCATTAAATCGTCTAAAAATTTATTTCCTAATCCTTTTCCTTCATGTGCTCCAGGAACTAATCCTGCAACATCTATCAATTCTATCGGAAGCAATCTTTTTCCATCGATACACAATGAGTTTCTGGGATTGCATGTAACTCCCAATTCTTTACATGGACAATCTTTGATAACATGAGCAACTGCTTTATTGGCATCAATTGTTGTAAAGGGATAATTTGCCATTTCAACAGTTGATGAAGTTGCTGAATTGAAAAAAGATGATTTTCCTACATTTGGTTTTCCACAAACTGCAATTTGAAGCATAATAATCACATTATTTATTTAAATTTCAAAATATAAATAGTTTCATGAACTTATATAAAAAATAAGGTGAAAAAAATTGGTAGATGAAAAACCTCCAGCAATGAGAATTCGTCAGGGATTCCAAACTTTTCTAACAGAAACAAGAGGAACTACAACATTTAAATCCGATTTATTCGATTTAGTAGCTGTTAATGTAAAAATAAAGGATTTGCCGTTTGTATTTCATAACTATAAAATCGTTAACCTGACAGATATTCATTTAGGCCAATGGATCAGCCCGGAATATTTGGATGGGGTTGTTGACTATGTCAATGATTTAAACCCTGATATGATTACCATGACTGGAGATTATGTATCATATATTTTAGAAGGTTATGAGGACACTCTTTTAAATTCATTTAAGAAATTAAAAGCCAAAGACGGTAAATTTGCAGTTTTAGGAAATCACGACCACTGGGCAGATGCCGAAAAAATAAGAGAAATCCTAAAAGAATCAGACATCATTGATTTAAGCAACGACGTATATACAATTGAAAAAGATGGTGAAAAGCTTAATGTTTCAGGCATTGACAGCTGTACGGTTGGAGCGGACGATTTGGACAAAGTACTTGACAAGTTGCCGGAAGATGGTGCAAGCATTTTACTGGTTCATGAACCGGATTTCGCTAAAATTTCATCAAAAACCAAAAAATTCGACCTTCAGATGTCCGGACATTCACACGGGGGTCAGCTAGTAATCCCTGGAGTTGAAACGACCCCTTTCAGATTTTCATATTCATTCAAATATCCTATCGGTTTATATGAAATTGATGATATGATTCAATACACAAGCAAAGGTCTTGGAACGAATGCATTTTGGCTTAGAATTAATTGCAAACCGGAAATTACTGAATTTTACCTTAAAACAACTAAAAGAAAGCATGTTAAAATCGACTGATATTGTCAATGCTTTCATGAAATTACATTTGGCACATATAAAAAAACATTAGAAAATGAGGATTAACATGAGCGGAAAAATATTTATCATTGGAATCGGCCCCGGTGCAGAGGAATATTTAACAATTAAAGCAGTAGAATGTGTAAAAAACTGCGATTACACTGTGGGAAGTACCAGAGCCATTGATTTATTCAGTGACGTGAAAAACACCATTGCATTTAACGTGAAAGACTTGGTTGATAAGTTGGAAGAGGGTGTTGATTTGGCTGTCAATGGAAATAGCGTTGCAATCCTTTCAACTGGTGATCCTGGTTTTTCCGGTGTTTTAAATACTGTTTTAAGAATATCTGGTGAAAAGGGTTTTCCAAAGGAGGATATCGAAGTGATTCCCGGAATCAGTTCCCTTCAGCTTGCCGCTGCCAGAAAGCATATCCAATGGGATAATGCAAATGTCATGACTTTTCACGGCAGGGAAAACATTGAAGACATCTTAAATGTTATTGACAATGGAAAAATAACAATTGCACTGCCGTCAAGAAAAGTCAAGGACATGGCTCAGTTTTTACTTGACAATGGAGTCAGCGAAACCCGCCGGGTTACTGTCTGTGAAAGATTATCCTATCCTGATGAAAAAATTGTCTCAACATCATTAAAAGATATTGCGACAAGCGAATTTACTTATATGTGTATTATGATAATAGAAAGTAAAAATTGATGTCAAAAATTCATTTTAATAAACATTTTCCTTTTAAATTTTAAATTAAAACTTTTATAATGCTTCAATCATAGTTTAAGTGTTAATTTATTGAAAAAAATTAACGGTTTGGTTGATACTATGATTAAAAAAGCAAGCATGACAGTTTTAATTTTCCTAACTGTTTTTCTAATCAGTTCTGTTTCGGCTGCAGAAATGGAAAATGAAACTATAACGACAGAAAGCACTCCACATGAAAACATTCAACTTGAAACACATGATGTGGAAATGTATTACAAAGACGGAACTCGATTCACAGCCGACATTCGAGACGAGAATGAAAATCCCCTGGAAGACATGAAAGTGAGCTTCAACATAAATAATGTAACATACACACGCCAGTCCAATGAAGAAGGCCATGCATCAATTGCATTAAACTTGGCCAGCGGAAAATATAAAATTACGACAGCAGTTAACGACGAATTATTAAAAAATAACACCATTACCATTAAAAGCACAATATCTGCAGCAGACGTTGTTAAGATATATAGAAACTCGACACAATATTATGCCAAATTTCTAGACAGTAGCGGAGAGGATTTGGCAAATACTCCCATAACCTTTAATATCAATGGCGTATTTTACACAAGAGTGACGGATGAAAGCGGAATAGCCAAATTGAATATTAATTTAGCACAGGGAAAATATATATTGACTGCAATAAACCCGCAAAATGGTGAAAAAGCAAGCAATAACATTACTGTATTGCCAACGATTACAAATAATCGGGATGTGGTGAAATACTATAAAAATGGAACACAATACAGTGTTACACTGCTTGAAAAAAATGGGGATAGCGTAGGATCAGGCCATGATGTTGAATTCAATATCAATGGAGTTTTATATCATCGCCAGACAAACATTCAGGGAATAGCTGTCCTTAATTTAAATTTAGTTCCCGGAGATTATATTATAACCGCATACTATGATGGATGCCGGGTTTCAAACAACATCAGAATTTTACCCACACTTAAAGCAAACGACATTACAATGGAATACAGGGATGGAACGAAATTTAAGGTATATGTGCTTGACGGAAATGGAAAGGCAAATGCATATGAGAAAGTAACCTTCAATATAAATGGCGTGTTTTACACGAGAACCACTGATGATAATGGAATTGCAAGCCTGAATATTAATCTCCTGCCGGGAGATTATATAATCACCTCACAGCATAACGGCCTGGCTATAGCAAACGCCATTAAGATTTGTCCTGAAACAATCAAAGAAGTGATTAAAAACACAAGCTTTGAATATGAGATTAAAATTCCGAATTATGTCAACGTGACATTTCCTTATGTTTTCCCAAACAGCGTTTATTCAATCAGAGATGGCATCAACGGCATCATCAGGATGGAAAAAAATCAGTTATTGGAATTTAAAGTTGGAGAAAAATATTATACATATTCAACAAGCTATATGCCGGAATACGGAGCCAAATACCTTGGAGAGGAATATCAGCTATTGCCATTCGATAACGGAGAAATACAGCATAGCTATAAACTTGAAAAGTTAACTGGAAACGGAATAATCATATACAGAAGCCTGAACTATACCCACATAATCTATAGAAACAACTGCAGCAGCAACATTGAGCAGTTTGGAGTATATGTTGATAAAAGCTCAGACAATAGTGAAATCATTAATTATATCCAAAATGGAGAGGACACCGCCAAGGTCAGGTTCAAAACCATCGGATTTGACGAATTGGGTTTGAGATTAAGCTTATCCAAATATTATGGAAAGACAATCTATGATTTTGACTATTCAAGCTATGATGAAATAACAAAAGGAAACAGCGATAAGATAAAATTCACAAAAACTAATGAATCAGTCACGTTTGATTATTTCGGTAAAAAAATAGCAGGTTATATAAGCGAAGAGGACATTCTATGTAAATTCAATTCAAAAAATTGTATAGAATTTGAAAAATCTGAACTGATAACCTATGGATTGAGTGACAAATACAAACAGGACTTTGATGTTGTTCATTCCTTTGCAATAGTCAACGAAAAAGTAAACGATGCAAAAATGAATTACTGGATTAATAGAGAAAGAGACTACAGGTCAGATGTTGGAATGCAAAGCATTTACACAATGTTTTTAACGTCCCTCAATACAGCATATCTAAGCGATAAGGCATCCGATAATTTAACAGGAAATTCCAATGTGAAATGGTCCAGGACAAATAATACCGTTATTCTTGGAGCCATGAACTGGAAAGATACATATCTGCACATATTAACACCAGATATGGGAAGAGAAATTACAGGAAACAATGAAAGCGACATCATCAAATTCCGTTTCGTAAATTCCATCCTCTTATCAAAAATTGAGCAGTACTCCCTACGCCCAATAGCTGAAGAGAGCGACGTAAATATCACATCAGTATTTGATGATGTCTTTAATTCACTGGCATCACATAAAGTAAGCATTGTATATTACAACAGTACTGCCATAATAACTGATGAAAGCGGAAATTCCAGTTTCGTGATAAATCTGGATACTGGTCTGGTAACACCATTGGCATTTAGAGATGACTTTGCATACAAAGGCGTTACTGTAACCCGGGATTGCGGACTGTGCAGCATCAACAGCATAATGAACAATGTTATGAAAAGTATCAATAATGGAATAGGAAGTTTAAACGACTTATTTTCACATATAAGCAACAATATTCAGCCTTTGACATCCCTGGCATTTAAAGGAACCCTATTGTCAAAAGGAGTAATAGGCGCTTTAATAGGAGGAAGCTTAAGTGTAGGATTATCCATTATCGGAACTGCAGCAGGAATACAGGGAATAGGAGTTTATTTTGGAGAGAATTATGTGGATGATGATGATTTACACTCAGTATATGATTCAATAACATTTACACGGCCAGGCTATCTGCAGAATAAAAAAATCTACAATATTCCAAATGAAGACGGCAGCACTGATTATATAGAAGTTCCAATAAACAAGGACAATTCATTAAACAGGGAAAATGTGAAATATATAAGTAATGGCAATGTTAAAACATTAACCAAACAGGAAACTTATGATTATTTTACAGAAGAATATTGGGATCCGTTTTCCGTTCCAAAAAAATACTGGAGATAAAAAATGACATTGGATGAAGTGAAAGAAAATTGGTCAAAACAACCAATAATCATTAGAATATTATTCATCTTATTAATAATAGCATTTATTTATGATTTGGTTACTGGAAAAGCCTTTAGCATAATATTTTCCATTTGTTTACTCCTATTCATTGCTGCAGAGATATATTATTGGCTTTTCGATAAAAAAGAAGAATAAAAAAAAGTTTTTTAAAGTTAAAATTGAAAAATTTTAACTTATTTATTTTTTTAAAGCTGAATGGCTTCCTGAGTTACCTCATCGTTATCCTTATCGTCATAAAGAATATGGGCCAAGTTCAAAAGTTTTTCCTGACCTTTAACCTCATCCTTAAACAAAGGAACTTCAGCTATATTTTGATTTGGAAATTTCTGGCTGATTAAAGCCAAACGCTTTTGCTGCAATTTATGTCTTGAATGGCAGAAGTCACAATCACAGATATCTGGCATTACCTGATTTACAATGACGCTGTCAACAGTCATGTCATTTTTCTCCAACGCTTCCAGTGCCCTTTCTGATTCGTATATTGACATCTCTTCAGGAATTACAACCATCTTGAATGTGGTTCTGTCAGGGTCAGACAATACTTCTTTAGCCTCATCGATTTGTTCTTTAGTTCTTCTTAAGTCTTCAGCGGTTTGAGGATTATCAACAGCATCCATAAACGGCATTATATTTTTCAGGGAATTTGCAAGAGAACCCAATTTGGCTTTTGCCATCATTGCTTTTCCGACCCATGAATCCATTACTTCAGGGAATGACAATAACCTTAATGTATGTCCGGTCGGTGCAGTATCAAATACTACAACGTCAAATTCGTTTGATGTCATTACAGATAAGAATACTTCAAAAGCTGCAATTTCATCAGCACCAGGGGAAGATGATGCTAAATCCATTTGATCAGATAAAAAATCAAGACCGCCAAGCATGTCATCTGAAGAGGATTCCTTTTTAGCTTCCAAAGCAGTCTGTTTTTCTGCCATCGCTTCATCGGGATCGATTTCAACAGCAAATAAATTGGTTTTAATTTCCCTCGGATAATGACCAATAGGTACTTCCAAAGAATCTGAAAGTGAATGTGCAGGGTCAGTTGATACAACCAATGTTTTTTTACCCTGTTCTGCTAACCATAATGCTGTTGCTGATGATATGGATGTTTTTCCAACACCACCTTTTCCACCTACAAAAATGAATGTTGTTTTATCTTTGTTAAATTTAAAATAATCTTTAAATGCCAAATTATCACCTCAATAATGAAAATTAGTTTTTAGTTACTAAATGTTATTTAATTCTTTTTAGTATATAAAGTTTGGCTAAAAAACAATCCCCCACTTCATAAAATATAACAACATATTATATAATAAAACAACCATATTAATTACTAATGAAAAATTAAGTGAGTGTTTGATATGAACGAAATTCCTGAGATAAATTTAGAAAAAACAAAAAATGATATTGTAGAATTCGTTCAAAATAAAGTATCAGAAGCTAATGCAGAAGGACTTGTAGTCGGATTAAGTGGTGGAATCGACTCCACATTAGTTGCATTTTTAGCTTGTGAAGCTGTTGGAAAAGATAACGTTTTTGGAATAGTTATGCCTTCCACAACAACACCAACAGAAGATAAACTTCACGGTACTGCAGTAGCCCAATTATTAGGAATAAACTATAAAGAAATGGCTATTGATAGCATTTTAAACGAATTCTTATCAGTTGCACAGTTAGAAGAAGATAGAAAAGCAATTGGAAATTTGAAAGCTAGAATAAGAATGTCAATTATTTACTTTTATGCTAATTCGAAAAATTATCTGGTCGGCGGAACTGGAAATAAAAGTGAAATCCTTATCGGTTACTTTACAAAATACGGAGACGGTGCCTGCGACATCGAACCTATTGGAGATTTATATAAGACTGATGTTTATCAATTAGCTAAATATTTAAACGTTCCTCAAGAAATCATCGACAAACCTCCTAGAGCAGGATTATGGAATAACCAAACCGATGAAGATGAAATAGGAATGACTTATGAATTGCTTGATAAAATCCTATACAGACAAGTAGAAAAGGATATTGATGCAGATTCCATTGCTGAAGAGTTAGATATTGATATTGATGAAATTAATAATGTTATGGATAGAGTTAAGAGGAACCAGCATAAGAGCAAAGTTCCCGAAAGCCCTAAAAAGACTTTAATGGTGATTGAGTGATTGAAAAAAAATGGCAGAAAAAATGGGCTGATGAAAAATTATTTGAATCAAACCCTAACGACAAAGAAAAACTATTCCTTACAGTAGCTTTTCCATACCCTAGTGGTGCAATGCATATCGGTCATGGCCGTACATACACCGTACCAGACGTTTATGCAAGATTTAAAAGAATGGAAGGATATAATGTATTATTCCCTATGGCATGGCACGTGACAGGTGCACCGGTTATCGGAATTGCAGACAGGATTAAAAGAAAAGACCCATGGACACTTGACTTATACGAAAACGTTCACAGAGTTCCTAAAGACGAATTGCCAAAATTGGAAGACCCAGAATATATTGTAAGATACTTCAGTAGTGAATATAATGAAGTAATGCATGATATGGGTTATTCCATCGATTGGAGAAGGGAATTCAGAACAATTGACCCTACATATAAGAAATTCATAGAATGGCAAATAACCACACTATACGAAAAAGGATTGGTTCAAAGGGGAGAACATCCAGTCAAATACTGTCCGAATTGTGACAATCCTGTAGGAGACCACGATTTGCTTGAAGGAGAAGGTGTTGGGGTCAATGAATTGACATTATTGAAGTTTAAAATTGATGATAAAATCCTCGTTACTGCAACATTAAGGCCTGAAACCATTGTAGGTGCTACAAACATCTGGCTGAATCCGGACGTGGAATACGTTTTAGTCAAGGCAAATGATGAAAAATGGGTAATAACAAAGGAAGCCCATTATAATTTAGAACAGCAAATCAAAAACCTTGACATCATTTCTGAAATCAATCCAAATGACTTGATCGGTAAAATGGCATTAAATCCATTTACCGGCGATGAAATTCCAATTTTCCCTGCAAGCTTTGTAAGCGCATCATACGGTAGTGGTGTAGTATTTTCAGAACCGGCAGATGCACCTGCAGATTATATTGCCCTTCAGGACTTAAAGAAAAATGAAGAACTGATATCAAAATACAATTTGGAGGAAATCATCGAGAATGTGGTTCCAATTCCAGTCTGTACCGTTAAGGGATACGGGGAAATCCCTGCAGCAGACATTATCGAAAGGTTAGGAATTACAGACCAGAATGATGAAAAACTCCATGAAGCCACAAACGAACTGTACAAAATCCAGCACAGTAAAGGTACAATTATTGACAGCATTCCTGGCTTTGGAGGCAAAAAAGTCAGATTTGCCCGTGAAGAATTGAAAGAAGAGTTAATATCCAAAAACATGGCTACAATCATGTATGACTTTGCTGAAAGGCCTGTTGTCTGCAGATGCGGAAACAACTGTGTTGTTAAAATCATGGATGACCAATGGTTCATGAAATATTCCAATCCCGAATGGAAAGAGAAAACCCATGAAGTGCTAAACAGGGAAACTGTCATTCCTCCAGAAATTAAAAACAATTTCAACTATTACATTGACTGGCTGGATGATTGGGCATGTTCCAGAAAAGTCGGGCTTGGAACAAGACTTCCTTGGGACAACAAATGGCTGATTGAACCGTTAACCGACTCTACAATTTACATGTCATACTATTCAATAGCAAGATTTTTAAAGGACATGAATCCTGACGATTTAAATCGTGCTTTCTTTGATAAGGTCTATTTAAACAAGGATTCCGACGACATTACTGTTGCACCAGAAGTGGTTCAAGAAATTCAAGATGAATTCAACTACTGGTATCCTCTTGACTGGAGATTGTCTGCAAAGGACCTTGTCGGAAATCACTTAAGCTTTTTAATGTTCCACCACAGCGCCATTTTCCCTGAGGACAAATGGCCAAAAGGAACCGTAGTGTTTGGAATGGGTCTCTTGGAAGGAAATAAAATGTCTTCATCAAAAGGAAACGTCATTCTTTTAAAAGATGCAATTGAAGACTATACCGCAGATGTTGTAAGGCTATTCCTAATGGCATCAGCAGAACCATGGCAAGACTTTGACTGGAGGGAAAAGGAAGTTCTTGGAACAAAAAGAAGACTTGAATGGTTTAGAGAATTTGCAGGCAAAGTCGAAGAAATTAAAGGCTCTGCATTAGATTTAAGCAATATTGAAGAAGTTGAACTGACAAGAACAATAGATTTATGGATGTTAAGTCAGCTAAACCAGCATATCAAAGCATCAACTGAAGCATTGGAAGTTTTCCAAACAAGAAAAGCATTACAAGAATCTTTATTCCTACTTAAAAAAGACATAGACCATTACTTATACAGAGTAAATCACTTACTTGATAAACAAGACCCTGCAGTAATTTATGTTCTATCTACCGTTGTAGAATCATGGATCAGATTGCTTGCGCCATTTACACCACACACATGTGAGGAATTATGGTCAAATTATGGTGGAGAAGACTTTGTAAGTGTTGCCAAATGGCCGGAAGCTTATGAAAGCCTAATAAGCCTTGAAATTGAAAAATCAGAAGAGCTAGTCCAAAACCTCATCAAGGACATCAATCAGATTAAAAAGATGGTGGGCGAAGACGCTGAAAAAGTGCATGTTTATCTTGCTCCTGATTGGAAATGGGACTTATACAAAATAGCAAACGATGTTGGAAAACCAGATATAGGTCAAATCATGGGAAGAGCTATTGGAGCTAACATTTATGATGACAAAAAAGAAATAGCTGCCGTAGCTAAAAAAGTCGGCCGTGAAATGACCAAAACCAAATACGTGGGTAAAATAGATGAAGCTCAAATTATTGATGATGCACTCGAATACATCTCCAATGAAGTTTCAAGCGAAGTAATCGTACATACTGACGATTCATACGACCCGCAAAACAAGGCCAGAAATGCAATGCCTTATAAACCAGCTATTCTCATCGAATAGCTGTTATTTTTTATTTTTAATTGTTTATATACTTCTCTTACTTATTTTTCTTAAAAATAGGTTAATCTGACTGATTCCTAAAAATTGAATAGGTAAAAAGGCACTGTCCAGAATTTTACTGATAATTAGTTTTATAAACAACCTATAAATAATTTATAAACTGTTTTATAATATTTTAGAAACATTTAATTTAGTATAGTAAAAATAGAATATTATTAAACTTTTATTTTCAATTTAACC